>JBDUCE010000068.1:0-8837 GCA_040003635.1 Betaproteobacteria bacterium | reverse complement strand
CGACAGCAGCGCGCGCGTCCTCGTCACGCAGGACACCGTCTGGTCGTCGATGCGCTCGCTTCGCCACGAGTTGCCGGCACTCGAGCACTGCATCGTGGTGGGCGACGTCGTCGCTGGCGAGGATCGGTTCGACGAGTGCGTCGCCGCGGGCGAGGCGACATCCGCAGTGGTGACGCGAGCCGACGAGCCGGCGCTGCTGGTGTACACGTCCGGATCCACCGGCATGCCGAAAGGCGTGATGCACGGCCATCGCATTGTGCATGCGTACCGGACGACGCTCGACCTGTTTTACAACCTCGAACTGGAGGAACCGGGGCTGGTCTTCTGGACGGCCGCCGATTGGGCGTGGATCGGCGGCTTGGTCGACGTCGTCTTTCCGGCGTGGATGTACGGCCATGCGGTCGTCGCCTCGCAGCACCGGTTCGATGAACTCTGGGCGCTCGCTTTCATGGCGCGCCATGGGGTGACGCATGGTCTGCTGACACCGACGGCCCTCAAGCGCCTTGCTCAGGTAAGTGAGCCGCGCAGGCGCTGGAGTCTTCGGTTGCGAACGATCTTCACCGGGGGTGAAGCCCTGCCGGGCGAGACGCTCAACTGGCTTGAACGGGAACTGGGTGTCGTATGCAACGAAGGATACGGCATGTCCGAGGTCAATCACATGATCGGTAACTGCCGCAAGCTGCGCCCGATCGTGCCAGGGTCCATGGGATGGGAATTTCCCGGCCATGTGGCGGCGCTGGTCGACGAGAACGGCGCACCGGTCACGGACGGCGAAATCGGTGAAATCGTCACGACCGAAAGCGCACCGACGCTGTTTCTCGGCTACTGGCGCCGTCCGGATCTCACGGCGGCGATGCGGCTGGGCCAATGGGTTCGCACCCACGACCTCGCGGTCCGCGATGCCAACGGCTACTATTGGTATCGTGGTCGCAACGACGACCTCATCAAGAGCTCCGGCTTTCGCATCGGTCCCGCTGAAATCGAGGACGTTCTGCTCTCGCACCCCGCCGTTGCCGAAGCGGCCGTGATCGGCGCACCGGACCCGGAGCGAGGCCAGATCGTCAAGGCGTTCATTCGCGTTGCCGCCGGTTATTCGTGCTCCGACGCACTGGTTGCCGAATTACAGCAGCACGTGAAGGCCCGGCTCGCGTCATACAAATATCCACGCGAGGTCGAGTTCCTCGATGAATTTCCAATGACGAGCACCGGCAAAGTCTCGCGTGCGGCATTGCGCCGGCGCGATCGTCCCGCGCACGAGAACAAGGAATTGCCGACATGATCGACACGGGTAGTTTCGAGACCATCGGCTTCGAGCGCCGCGATGACCACGTCGCGGTGATCACGCTCAACCGTCCGGAGCGGTTGAACGCGATCAACCGGAAAATGATCGCCGAGGTTGGGAAGGCGCTCGATGTCGTCGAAGCCGACGCCAACTTGCGCGTCGTGGTGGTGCACGGGGCGGGACGCGCTTTTTGCTCGGGGTTCGACCTCAAGGACGATGCGGCCGCACAACCCTCCGGAGTCGCGACCTGGCGTCGATTGCTGCAGCAGGATTTCGATTTTCTTATCCGCTTCTGGGACCTCTCGAAGCCCACGATCGCCGCGGTGCACGGCTACTGCCTCGCCGGCGGCTGCGAGTTGGCGATGGCGTGCGACATCACGATCGCCGCGGAAAATGCCATCTTCGGCGAGCCCGAGCTGCGCTTCGGCAGCGTGATCACCGCGCTGATGATGCCGTGGCTCGTAGGACCCAAGCGCACCAAGGAATTGCTGCTCACGGGACAGGACAGGATACCCGCAGCGTGGGCCGAGACGATCGGGCTTATCAACCGCACCGTTCCTGATGCCAAATATCTCGATGAGGCGCTTGCGGTGGCCGGGCAGATTGCGCGCGTGGACCCCGATGCGGTGGCGATGACCAAGCAGTCGATCAATCGGACGTTCGAGACGATGGGAATGCGCGAGGCATTGCGCGCCAATCTCGATATCGCCGTGCAGATCGAAAATCTCGAGACGCCGGAACGGAAGAAATTCCAGGAGATCACGCGTCGGGAAGGTCTCAAGGCGGCGATTGCCTGGCGCGATGCGCGGTTCGCCCGCCGTCCAAAGGCCCCGCCAACGGAGTGACATCATGAGGCTGACGCACGAACACGAGGAACTATCGCGGTCGCTCCAGCGCTTCATCCAGCGGGAGATCAATCCGTACGTCGATGCGTGGGAGGAAGCCGAGGCGTTTCCGGCCCATGACCTTTTTCGCAAGCTCGGCAACGCCGGATTCCTCGGCGTGTCGAAGCCGGTCGAATATGGCGGCATGGGTCTGGACTATTCGTACAGCCTCGTGGTGGCCGAGGCCCTCGGCCACATCGCCTGCGGGGCAATTCCCATGGCTATCGGTGTCCATACGGACATGGCTACACCGGCGCTCGCCCGTCACGGGACCGATGCGGCCAAGCGCGATTTTCTCGCCCCGTCGATTTCCGGCGAGTACGTCGCCTGCCTGGGTATCTCGGAAACCGGGGCGGGCTCCGACGTGGCGGCGATCCGCACCACCGCCAGCGCCGTCGAGGGCGACTACGTGATCAACGGCAGCAAGATGTGGATCACCAACGGCGCGCAGGCCGACTGGATGTGCCTGCTCGCCAACACGGGGGAGGGCGCCCCGCATCGCAACAAGTCGCTCATCTGCGTGCCGATGAAGGCGACCGGCGTCACCGTCGCGCGCACGATCAGGAAGATTGGCATGCGCGCCTCGGACACCGCGGAAATCCATTTCGACAACGTCAGGGTGCCGCACCGCTATCTCATCGGCGAGGAGGGTGCCGGCTTTACGTATCAGATGCAGCAATTCCAGGAGGAGCGGCTTTGGGTTGCCGCGTCGGCACTCGTCACGCTCGAGAATGCGATCAAGCAGACCATCGAATACACCGGCCAGCGCTCCGCATTCGGACGATCGATCCTCGACAATCAGGTGGTTCAATTCCGGCTTGCCGAATTGTGCACCGAGGTCGAGCTTCTGCGCTCTCTCACCTATCGTGCGGCGGACCTGCACCTGGCCGGTGAGGACGTGACCATGCTAGCCTCGATGGCCAAACTGAAAGCGGGTCGCTTGCTCCGCGAGGTGCCCGATGCCTGCCTGCAGTATTGGGGCGGCATGGGATTCACATGGGAGAACCCGGTGTCGCGTCTGTATCGCGATGGCCGGCTCGATTCGATCGGCGGCGGTGCCGACGAAGTCATGCTCACGATCATCGCCAAGCACATGGGGACACTCAGCGCACCGCCCGGCACCCGCAGGGGCAAGGCAAGCTCCGCGGGTTGACCCATGGCGGGCGCATTGCATGGCGTGCGTGTTCTGGACCTTACGACGGTCGTGCTCGGCCCGTATTGCACCCAGATCATGGCGGACATGGGTGCCGACGTCATCAAGGTAGAGAGTCCGGACGGCGACTCGACGCGTTACATCGGCGCGAGCCGGCGTCCCGGCATGAGCGGAATCTTCATCAACCTGAATCGCGGCAAGCGGAGCCTGGTACTCGATCTCAAGGCGCCGGAAGGGCGCGCTGCGCTGCTCGCCGTGGCGCGTGGCTGCGACGTATTCGTGCACTCGATGCGCACAAAAGCGATCGACCGGCTGGGCCTCGGTTATGCGGCGCTGGCAGACGCCGCGCCCGCAATCGTCTATTGCAGCGTAGTCGGCTACGGCCAGAACGGGCGCTACCGAGACAAGCCCGCCTACGATGACGTCATCCAGGCCGGCTGCGGTCTCGCGCTCCTCCAGGCGATGCAAGCGGGAACGCCGCAGTACGTGACGACCGTCGTCGCCGACAAGGTAACCGGCCTGATGGCGCTCGCGGGCATCATGCTGGCGCTGTTCCACCGGGAACGCACCGGCAAGGGACAGGCGGTGGAAGTACCGATGTTCGAATCCATGGCGTCTTTCGTGTTGGCCGAGAACATCTGCGGGCACGCGTTCGATCCGCCGATTGGTCCTGCCGTGTACCAGCGGCTGACCACTCCCGCGCGCAAGCCCTATCGCACGCGGGACGGTTACCTGGCGGTGATCGTGTATACGGACCGGCACTGGGAAAAGTTCCTGAGCATCGCCGGCCGTGCGGATCTCGCTACCGATCCCAGGCTCGTCTCGTTTGCGGCAAGAACCGAGCATGTCGATTTCCTGTATCGCCTGATCGAGTCCGTCATCGCGACTCGAACCAGCGCGGAGTGGGTCGAATTGCTCGAAGATGCCGATATCCCGGTAATGCCGCTGCTATCGACGGATCAGCTCTTTACCGACGCGCATCTGCGTGAGGCGCATATGATCGAGGCTGTCGCAACGGCAGGCGATGGGAACGTTCGCCTCCCGCGCACCCCAATCGATCTGTCGGCAACGCCTGGGGGTGGACTGACCGCGGCGCCGGAACTCGGTCAACACAGCCGGCAGGTCCTTCTCGAGGCAGGCTACACCGAGGAGGGTGTTACCGCGCTGCTGGAACGGATCGCGAAACCGGCGCCACCCTGCGCTTGATCGCCGTGAGGTTTCGGACTGAGCGCACGCAACGGATTTGTTATGCCAGCTTACAGAGCGCCGGCGACAGCCGTCGCGTGGTCCGCTGCGCGAAACCGGTAGGGGCGCTCACCATACGTTGCGTGGCCCGCGTGAACGGAGGCTTTTTGTGCCAACAACTCTAGGTTTCGACGTCTACGGAACGCTCATCGATACTTCGGGGATCGCGCAAGCGCTTCGAGACCATGCCGGGGAGCAGGCCGCCGCGTTTGCCGCGCTCTGGCGATCGAAGCAGCTCGAGTACGCGTTTCGCCGCGGTTTGATGGACCGCTACCGCGATTTTGGTGTCTGCACCCGCCACGCGCTCGACTATTGCTGTCTCCATTTCCGGGTGCCGATTCCCGACGTCGAAAAGGCGACGTTGATGGAGCGATATCGCTTCCTCCCTGCGTTTGCCGATGCGCAGCCGGGTCTTGCGTCACTGCGGCAAGCCGGATTTCGTCTTTTCGCCTTTTCAATGGGGCGGCTCGACGATGTGACCGCGTTACTGAGCCATGCGCAACTCCACGATTATTTCGCGGGTGTTATTTCTCTGGAAGAGATGAAGTGCTACAAGCCAAGCCCTGCGGCGTACAGGCATTTCGTAGACACGACGGGGGCGGCGCCCGCCGACGCGTGGCTCGTGTCTGGAAATCCGTTCGACGTGCTTGGCGCTGTATCCGCGGGCATTTGCGGCGCGTGGGTCAAGCGATCACCCGAGGCGATCTCGGATCCTTGGGAGATCGCGCCCACCGTCGTCGCGGATGACCTGCCTGATCTTTGCGAGATCCTTGTCGCCCGAGCCCGCGGCACCGAACTGCGATAGTGGTGCGTACTGATTCCCGCAGCATCCTTCGAAAGGGCAATCGCCCCGTTCACACTCACCGGAAGTCCGCTACCCGCATCTGCGCAGAGCAGCCGGTGAGTTGTCTCTCTTTAGGCATTGTGGATACACTAGCGACAACTTCCAGCGATAGTCCAGATTCCAAAGCCGGGCAGGCTTGCCGCGTATGTCCCATCCGAGCCATCGTCATTGACTCACATGACGAACGTGTTGTGAGGAGAATCCATGTCCAGCATTGATTCCGTAATGGTCGAGAAGCGCATCTTTCCGCCGTCGGCTGAATTCACTCGACAGGCGAACCTGAGCTTGGAGGACTACAACGCACTGTGCGCCCGTGCGCAAAACGACTACCCCGGGTATTGGGAGAAACTTGCGCGCGACCATATGGTTTGGCGCAAGCCGTTTACACAGGTGCTGGATGAGTCCAATGCGCCTTTCTATCGGTGGTTCGCGGATGGGACGCTGAATGCATCCTATAACTGCCTGGACCGTCACATCGACACGATTCCCAACAAACCCGCCATCATCTTCGAAGGTGATGACGGCCAGGTAACGACGCTGACCTACATACAACTCTATCACCGCGTGTGTCAATTTGCGAACGGGCTGAAAGCGCTCGGCGTAAAGAAGGGCGATCGAGTCCTGGTTTATATGCCGATGAGCGTGGAAGCGGTCATCTCCATGCAGGCTTGCGCAAGGATCGGGGCCATTCACTCGGTCGTCTTCGGTGGCTTCTCGGCGAAAAGCGTGCAGGAGCGCATCGTCAATGGGGGTGCGAAAGTCGTCATCACCGCCGACGAGCAAGTTCGCGGGGGCAGGACGATACCACTCAAGGCCGCCGTCGACGAAGCCCTCGCGATGGGATGCGATACCGTGAAGAAGGTAGTTGTGTACCAGCGCACCAGCGCCAAAGTCGCGATGGACCCGAAGCGGGACATCACTTGGGAAGCGCTCGTCGCCGGGCAGGCCGACGACTGCGAGCCGACGTGGGTGGGTGCCGAGGACCCGTTGTTCATCCTCTTCACCTCCGGCTCGACGGGGCGGCCAAAAGGCGTGGTGCACGCAACCGGGGGTTTTTTGCTGGGCGCGATCACCAGCATGAAATGGACCTTCGATATCAAGTCCAACGACGTGTTCTGGTGTACGGCGGACGTAGGCTGGATCACCGGTCACACCTATGTCGCGTACGGTCCGCTCTCGGTCGGAGCGACGCAAGTAATGTTCGAGGGCATTCCCACCTACCCGGATGCGTCCCGTTTCTGGCAGTTGATTGCCAAGCACAAGGTCACGGTGTTCTACACCGCCCCGACGGCCATTCGCTCGTTGATCAAGGCCGGCGCCGATTTGCCCAAGGAGCACGATCTATCGTCATTACGGCTGCTGGGCAGCGTCGGCGAGCCGATAAATCCCGAGGCCTGGATCTGGTACTACACGATGGTTGGCAAGTCCCGTTGTCCGATCGTGGACACGTGGTGGCAAACGGAAACCGGCTGCCACATGATTTCACCCATGCCCGGCGCCACGCCATTGAAACCCGGCTCGTGCACATTTCCGTTACCGGGTATTCAATGTGCGATCGTCGACGAGACCGGTGAACCCGTGGAGAAGGGCAAGGGTGGACTGCTGGTCATCACACGGCCATTCCCTTCGCAGATCCGAACGCTTTGGGACGATCCGGATCGATTCAAGACAACCTACTTTCCGGAAGAATTGCGCGGCCATTATCTCGCAGGCGACTCCGCAAACCGCGATCTGGACGGCTACTTCTGGATCATGGGCCGCGTAGACGATGTCTTGAATGTGTCCGGCCACCGACTGGGGACAATGGAGGTGGAGTCCGCATTGGTGGCCAATCCCTTGATTGCGGAAGCTGCAGTGGTCGGCCGGCCGCACGACATCAAGGGCGAGGCCATCGTTGCTTTCGTGGTCTTGAAGCAGTCTCGGCCGTCCGAGGAAGAGGCGAAGCGACTCGCCATTGAATTGAAGAACTGGGTCGCCAAGGAAATCGGACCCATTGCGAAGCCGGACAGCATTCATTTTGGCGACAACCTGCCGAAGACGCGCTCGGGCAAGATCATGCGGCGCCTCCTGCGGTCGATCGCCAAGGGTGAGGAAATCAACCAGGACATTTCCACGTTGGAGAACCCGGGAATTCTCGAGCAACTCAAGCAGGCAAACTGACCGTCGAGAGCCCACGACAGGAGGCAGTCTCGAAACAACAATGTCAATCGCAAACGTGCCGCCTACGTAAAGTCCTACACGCACTTCGGACACGAGCCGATTTTGCTGCCGCCGAGGCGCTGACATGCTGCTTCGGGTTGCGCTCCGGCGTCGGGGGCTACAGGGTTCATAGTCGTGTCTTCGGCCAGCGGCCTTCCCGCTGTCAGGAGTGCGCCCAAGAGGGAATGGCGCTGACGTTCCGGTGATGCTCGCGCAGGCGAGCGCGGCATGCGGGGACGACAACGCGAGAGGTCCCGTTTATTGGCACCCATCGAGTTTCGATCACCGCCCCGAGGCTGACCGCCCCGAGGCTTCGCTTGACACGGCCTTCGGCTGCCCGACCCGAAAAGTCGAAGTCAACGATGTAGGGGTCGGCGCGTTGTAGGGTGTCGTCGGCAGCGACGCGCTTCGCAAACGACACGTATAGCCCCCGACGTCTCATCATTATCTGTTCGCCGCCCCTTTTATGACCGCATCCTCTTTTCCGATTGAATCTCCTGTCGCAATGCCGCCATCGGGAACTACGGTACTGCCCGTCACTTGTGAGTTTTGCGAGCACCACAATCCGGTCGAGGCCACCTGCTGCAATGCGTGCGGATCGCCGGTGCGTCTGGAGGAATGTCCGCAGTGCGAAGCCATCAATGGCAGTGGTAAGGACCGTTGCTACAAATGTGATGGGCCGCTCAAAGGATTTACCTTCGCCGACGGCGAGGGTCTTGGTGCTCCCCCCACATCGTCCGCCAACGCTGGCGACGTACCTCGCACCGAATCCGAACTTTCCTCCGGAACGGCGCGTCGGCCCTTGATGAAGCGCCAATTGGCAACGGCGGCGGCATTGGCGCTGCCGGCCATTGCCGCGCTTGCGTTCTACCACTTCGTTGCCTTGCAGGACGCGGTCGTGGCGTCACGTTCGGCCACTGCGAGCCGGTCCGCCACCGCAGTACAGCCAGCGGCGCCGCTATTGACGAGCAACAAGCAATCCGGTCGATCGAGGTCCGCGCTTGCTCTGGATGAGGCCACGGCGCGTGCGTCCACAACGGGAGGAACCGTGGTGACAACCGTGCCCCAGTCTTCCGGTGCGACGAGCCTCGCGTCCGCTGTTTCGTCGGACGCGTTGCCCGCTGGTCGGCCGCCCGCTGACGCAGGTGCGCGCGCATCCACCGACCTGTCGCGGTCCGCCACACCCACACCCACACCCACACCCACACCCACACCCACACCCACACCCCC
>JBDUCE010000067.1:0-8850 GCA_040003635.1 Betaproteobacteria bacterium | reverse complement strand
CCGTCCTCGAGAAAATCAAAATCGCAACCCTTGTCGGCCTGGGTTACGTGTTTCAGATAAAGTGCGCCGAAACCGCGCGAATACCGTGCCGGCGGAGGCGTCCAGGCCGCTCGCCTGGCTTTGAGCTCCGCCTCGCCGACCTTGAGCTCGAGGCGACGGCCAGCGACGTCGAGCTCGATCAGATCGCCATCACGCACCAGCGCGAGCGGTCCGCCGACATGCGATTCGGGCGCCACGTGAAGCACACAGGCGCCGTAGCTGGTGCCGCTCATGCGGGCATCGGAAATACGAACCATGTCGCGAACACCCTGTTGCAGCAGCTTCTTCGGAATCGGCAACTGGCCCCACTCGGGCATGCCGGGGGCACCCTGCGGACCGGCGCTTTGCAGCACGAGCACCGAATCCTTGTCGATATCGAGGGTCGGTTCGTCGATGCGCGCAGCCAGGTCGTTGTAGTCGCGGAACACGATGGCGCGACCGGTGTGGCGTTGCAGGTGCGGTTCCATCGCCGCCGGCTTGATGACGGCCCCATCGGGCGCCAGGTTACCCCGCAGCACCGCGAGCCCGTCGCGCTCGACCAGCGGGTTGGTGCGCGTTCGGATGACGTCGTCGTGGTAGACCTCCGCACCTTCCAGGTTTTGCCCCAGCGTGCGCCCGTTGACGGTCGGCGCCTCGGCATCGATAAGGTCGGCAAGACGGGACAGCAGTCCACGCAAACCGCCGGCGTAAAAGAAATCCTCCATCAGGTATTTGCCGGACGGTCGAATGTCGGCCAGGACGGGGGTGCGTCGTGCCAGCGCGTCGAAGCGCGCGAGATCGAGCGGAACTCCGGCACGGCGCGCGAGCGCGATGAGATGGACAATCGCATTGGTCGATCCTCCCAGCGCGAGCACGGTGGTGACCGCGTTGTCGATGGCGCGGGCATCGACAATCTCGCGGGGGCACAGGTCTTCCCACACCATCTCGACGACCCGTTTGCCGGACAGCGTCGCCATCTGCGCGTGGCGCGAATCGGCTGCCGGAATCGAGGCGGCGCCCGGGAGGGTGAGCCCGAGGGCCTCGGCTGCGCTGGTCATCGTCGACGCGGTGCCCATGGTCATGCAGTGCCCGGGCGCGCGCGCGATGCCTTCCTCCACCCCTTGCCATTCCTGCTCGGTGATGTTGCCGGCCCGCAACTCGGCCCAGTACTTCCAGGTATCGCTGCCGCTCCCCAGAAACTTGCCCTTGAAATCGCCGCGCAGCATGGGCCCGGCGGGCACGAAGATCGCAGGCAGGTTCATCGACAGTGCACCCATGATCAATGCCGGCGTCGTCTTGTCGCAACCGCCGAGCAGCACACAGCCGTCGACCGGATAGCTCCGGAGCAGCTCCTCCGTTTCCATCGCCAGCAGGTTGCGATAAAGCATGGTGGTCGGCTTCTGGAACGGCTCCGAGAGCGAGATGGCGGGCATCTCCAGCGGGAACCCCCCGGCCTGCCATACGCCGCGCTTCACTTCCTCGGCCCGGGCGCGGAAGTGACTGTGACACGGGTTGATGTCGCTCCAGGTATTGATGATCGCGATCACGGGCTTGCCCGCGTAGTCGGATCGCGCATAGCCCATTTGCGCTATCCGCGAGCGATGGCCGAACGCACGCAGATCGTTCACCCCGAACCAGCGATGGCTGCGAAGATCGGCGGGTGCCTTGCGTGCCTTGGTCATGTCGGTCTTTGAGTGCGGTTGCCGGCGGCGAAGCGCCGGCAGCCAACGGAAGATTTGGACGGAAATCGCTCAGGGAAACACGGGGATGTGCGGATCGATGCCGCGGTCCTCGGCTTCCGGATGGCAGGCATTCAACAACTCGCGCACTTCACCAACGCGATGTTGCGGGATGTCGGCCATCAGCAGCAGTTTTCCCTCCTCGATCGCGTTCGCGAATTGCTTCAGGCGCGAATTGGGTACGGCGCTCCCGACCATGCTGGAGGAAAAGGCCCCGAACAGTGCGCCAACGAGGCCTGCGCCCAACACAGTGACGATCTGCCAGCGGTCGTCGGTCAACAACGTCATCACCACGACGGTCCCCAATACCAGTCCCAGCAGCGCGCCGAGTGCAAGGCCGACCTGCACGCCATGGACCAGATCGGATTTCTGGAGGTGGTTCGCCTCGTGCAGGCCATCCATTGGCGTTCCACGCCGGGCGAGAAAATGGATGTGACGCTCTTCGATACGCGCGAGCAAAAGGTCGTCCATCATTTTGCGCGCGCTTGCCAGGTCCGGCATGATGAAATAGAGTCTGCGACGCATCATATCCTCCGGTAACGGGACTAGGGCCGGTTCACACTTGGCGCCACATGCCACTCACTCGCACGCTAGGTGCGTAGCATGAGCAGGCCTTAATGTCTCGCACTCTACGGCGGCCCGCGCGCGCTCGCAACCTTTCGCCAACTGGCAGGAGCGGACGGATTGCCCGGCGTGCGTACGTTGAGTGTAAGCTGCCGGCGCGCGCCTCATGCTCAGAAAGCACAAAAGATGGCAACGATCGGTCCGCATATTCCGCGCGCATTTGTGGGTCTTGCAAGCTTTGGCATCGCGCTATGGCTGTTGTCGTGGCTCGAGCCCGTCATCATCCCGGTGGTGGTGGCGATACTGCTGACCTTCCTGCTCAGTCCTTCGGTCACGCTGTTGCAACGGCGCGGCGTCCCGCGCGTCGTGGCGGTGGTGCTGGTGGTACTGATCACGTTCGGCCTGATCGGTGGCATGGGCTGGCTGGTCGGGCGCCAAGTGGCGGCATTGGTCGATACCTATCCTCAGTACGAGCAGAACCTCAATGCCAAGCTCGACATCCTGCGCAGCCCCGAGGGAGGGTTTGTCGACCGCCTGCAAAACACCGTCGAAAAAATCTCGCGGCAAATGGAGCGGAAAAAGCCCACGCCGGCTTCGACGGCAGATGAGGCCGCCAATCCGATCACGGTGACGGTGGTGCAGGACAGCAGCCCGTTTCAGCTCTCCAAAATATGGTCGGTGCTGGGCCCCGCCATGGAGCCCTTCGCGGCGGTCGGTCTCACCATCGTGCTGGTGTTGTTCATGCTGCTCCGGCGGGAAGATTTGCGCGATCGCGTGTTAAGCCTGGTCGGGCGCGGACATCTCACCCTGACCACCAAGGCCCTCGACGAAGCCGGGGAACGGATAGGACGTTATCTCGTGACCCAGCTCTCGATCAACGCCGGGTATGGCGTAGCGGTGGCGGCGGGCCTCTTCCTGATTGGCGTTCCCTACGCCATGCTGTGGGGATTTTTCGCAGCGGTCCTGCGCTATATCCCCTACCTCGGCTCATGGCTGGCGGCGCTGCTGCCGATCGGCCTTTCGCTGCTCGTGTTCTCGTCGTGGACGGCTGCCTTGCTGGTGGTTGGCTTGTTCCTGGTGCTCGAGCTCGTGACCAACATGGTCATCGAACCGACGCTGTTTGGACGCGGGGTGGGCGTGTCGGAAACCGCGACCCTGGTGATGATCGCGTTCTGGGCGTGGCTTTGGGGGCCGATCGGGTTGATCGTGGCGACGCCGCTGACGGTGTGCCTCGTGGTGCTCGGCAAATACGTGCCGTTTCTGTCTTTTCTCGACACGCTCCTCGGGGATGAGCCGGTGCTCGAAGCCCCATTGGGCTATTACCAGCGCCTGCTCGCGCGCGATCAGGATGAGGCGTCCGACATCGCGGCCGCGCATCTGGCCGCCGGTTCGCTGACGGATACCTTTGACGGTCTCCTGGTGCCGGCGCTGATCCGCGCCAAGCGCGATGTCGATCGAAAAATGCTGGACGAGGAAGAGCACCGATTTGTCGTCTCGGCAGTCCGTGATGCGGTGGACGAATTGGTCACGCGGCAGACCAAGGCGGTGAAGCACGAGGAGGCCGCCGAGGGGGTCGCGAGCGTGAGTGCCGAACCTCGCCTGCGTATTCTCGTCCTCGGCTGCGCGGCGCGCGATACCTCCGACGACACCGGACTCTTGATGTTGAAGGAAGCCCTCGATCCCGGACGGTACGACGTTACGCTGATGGGTTCGGGGCTGATGGCCTCCGAAACGATTACTGCGGTAACGCAGCACCAGCCCGCCGTAGTGTGTATCGCGTCGCTTCCCCCAGGGGGCCTGGCGCAGACCCGGCTGCTTTGCCTGCGACTGCGCCGAAACTTTCCCGACCTGCGCATCCTGGTCGGCCGCTGGGGCATGACCGGCGACGCCGCGGAGGTCCGTGCTCACCTGATCGCCGCCGGCGCCACCGAGATGGCCACCAGCATTACCGGATCGTGCGCCCAATTTGCCGCATTGCAGCCGTTGGTCCCCGCTCGCGCCGCGCGCGAGCCGTCGACCGCATAAGCATCACAGCTTTCGCCCATCCCGCCGCTTCGTTGCGCCCCCTTCGTTTCAACAAAGGATCGCCGGCGCTGTCAGTGTGCTCGGGTAGAACCCCCTGTTTGCAGCAGCCAACTCGGCCAGCAGCGGTGCCGGGGACCAGAAGTCCGGCCCGAACCGATCCTGGAACCGCACGATCGTCGCGTGCACGCTGGCAAGACCGAGCTGATCGGCATAGAACAGCGGGCCGCCGCGCCAGGCCGGAAAGCCGTAGCCGTGGAGCCAGACGATATCGACATCGACAGGACGCGCCGCGACGCCTTCGCTCAGGATCTTCGCGCCCTCGTTGATCATGCTATAGAGGCAGCGTTGCAGAATCTCCTCATCATCGATGCCGCGCCGCACGATGCCGGCTGCCCTGGAGTGGTCGATGACGAGTTGTTCGATCGCCGGGTCGGGAATCGGCACGCGGCTGCCTTTTTCGTAGCGATACCAGCCGGCGCCGGTCTTTTGCCCGAAGCGTCCCATGGCGCACACCTTGTCGAGCAGGTCGCAATCGCGTACCCCCGGTTTGCGCAGATGCGCCCGCGCCTGGCGATTGCGCCAACCGATGTCGAGTCCGGCAAGATCGCCGACGGCGAACGGGCCCATGGCGAAGCCGAAGTCGGTAAGCACTTTGTCGATCTGTTGCGGCGTCGCCCCCTCCTCGACCAGGAAATATGCCTCGCGATTGCGTTGCGCCAGCATGCGGTTGCCGACGAAGCCGTCGCTGTCACCCACGAGCACCGCCACCTTGCCGATCGCCTTGCCGATCTTCATTACGGTAGCGAGCACATCGGGAGCGGTTTTTTTCGCGCGCACGTTTTCGAGCAGCCGCATGACATTGGCCGGGCTGAAGAAATGCATCCCCACGACGTCCTGCGGGCGGCCCGTAAACTCGGCGATCGCGCTCACGTCGAGATACGAGGTATTGGTGGCAAGGATGGCGCCGGGGCGCGCCACGGCGTCGATCTGCTCGAACACCTTGCGCTTGACGTCCAGATCCTCGAACACGGCCTCGACGATCAGATCGACTTCGGCAAGATCGGCATAGGACAACGTCGGCGTGATCAGCCCCATCCGTTTATCCATTTCGACTTGCGACAGCCCGCCGCGCGCGAGCGTCGCTGCATAGTTATTGCGGACCACCGCCAGACCACGCTCCAGCGCGGCGCCATCGGCTTCGAGCAGCCGAACGGGAAAGCCGGCACCGGCAAAGCACATGGCGATGCCCCCACCCATCGTTCCCGCCCCGATGACGGCGACCCGCTTTACCGCCCGCGCCACGATGTCGCCCGCGAGGCCAGGCACCTTCGCGACCTCGCGCTCGCCCAGGAAAGCGTGGCGCAGCGCCGCGGCCTGAGGGGAAGCCCGCAATTCCAGGAAGAGCTCGCGCTCGCGCTTCAACCCTTCCGTGAAGGAGAGCGTGCACGCTGCGCGAACCGCGTCGATGCAATAGCGCGGTGCGAGCAGTCCCCGCTTCTTCCTCACTGCGCTCTCGATCTCCTCCCACACGGCGTTGGCGGCGGGCGGCACGCCAAGCTGACCGGTTCGCCGCGGCGGTCGGCCTGCATCGATCAGCCGCCGCGCGGCGCCAAGCGCGGCCTGCAGCAGATCACCATCGGCAATCTCGTCGATCGCGCCCTGCTCGAGCGCCCGAGTGGCACTGACGGGGTTGCCCGTCGTGATCCATTGCAATGCTTCCGCGACACCGACCAGGCGGGGCAGCCTTTGCGTTCCGCCCGCGCCCGGCAGCAGGCCGAGCTTGACCTCGGGCAGTCCCACTTGCGCATCCCGCGATGCAATCCGGTAATGACTCGCTAGCGCAACCTCGAAGCCTCCACCCAGCGCGGTCCCGTGCAGTGCCGCCACCACGGGTTTGGGCGACGCCTCGATGGCTTGCGTGACTTCGGGCAAGTAGGGCGGCTCGGGGGGCTGGCCGAACTCCGTCACGTCGGCGCCGGCGATGAACGTTCGGCCGGCGCAACGAATCACCACCGCGCGAACCGAGGGGTCGGCAAGCGCGGACTGCAGGGCTGCCAACAAGTCGGTGCGGACTGCGCGCGAGAGGGCATTGACCGGCGGATGGTCGATGGTAATCAATGCCACGTCGGCCGCAACGCGGAGGGCCACCGGCGAGGTTGCCTGAACGGACACGCTCGCTCCTCTCGATAGGGATCGGTTATGGCGCCCGAAGCGCCTGATACGTCTCGAAGCGCCTAATACGTCTCGATATGCAGCCGGCTCTTCGCCAGCAATTGCGGCTTCAACGCATCCCAGTCGAGACCGTGCGCCCGGCAGATGTCACGAAAGACATCGAGGACGCCCTCTTCCATGCCTTTGAGACCACAAAGATAAATATAGCAGTCGTCGTCTTGAAGCATCTGCACGACTCTCTCGGCACGCTCTCGAATGCGATCCTGCACATACGTTTTCGGTTGCGCCTCGGCCCGGGAAAAGGCGAAGTTGATATCGATGAAGTCCTTGGGCAATTTCATCAGCGGACCGAAATACGGGAGTTCCTCGGCCACCCGGGCGCCGAAGAACAGCAGCAGCGATCCACCTTCGTTCAATGCTATGCGTCGCCGCCGCCGCTCGGTCATGGCACGCATCGGTGCCGACCCGGTGCCGGTACAGATCATCATCAGCGATGCGCCGGGATGGTTCGGCATCAGATAGCTGGAGCCGTACGGACCGACCACGCTCACCTGGTCGCCGATCCCCAGGTCGCACAGGTAGTTCGACGCGACCCCCAGAACCGGCTGGTCCTGGTGATCGGCGATCACCCGCTTGATCGTCAGCGCGACATTGTTGTAGCGCGGGCGCTCGCCGTCGCGCGGACTCGCCACCGAATAGAGGCGAACGTGGTGTGGCTTGCCGCTGGGGTCGAGCCCGGGCGGAAGGATACCGAGGGTCTGCCCCTCGAGGACGGGGAACGCGGTATTGCCGAAGTCGAGCACGATATGGCGGATATCGGCCGAGGCATCGGCCGCTGTCAGGCGATGGTTGCCCGCGACCGCTGCAATCGCCGGCGTCGCCGGTGAATACAGGTTGACGTACGGATGCGATGCCGACCAGGGCGGCGATGCCGGTCCACCCTGGCCGGCCGTCGCGATTTCGGTCAGCTGCCGGACATCGTTGGGAACGTCGACCTGCGATCCCACCTCCAGCTCGACCGGCGCAGGCAGGGCGTCCCATGAAAACTGGTCGTCCAACGTGTAAGGCGTAGTCTTCCTGACCTGGTGCCAGTGATCGATCGATCCGGTCGGGCACGGCGACACGCAAGCGTTGCAGTTGTTGCAGATGGAGAAGTCGACCACGTAGTTGCGCGAGTCATGCGTGATCGCATGCACCGGACAGGTGGCCTCGCAGGTGTTGCAGCGAATGCAGACCTCCGGATCGATCAGGTGCTGCAACGCATATTCGGCGCTCGGTGCGGCAGCGGCCATGTGCTCTTTCCTCCCAGAACTGCAAAGCCGCGTGCGCGCGGCCCCTTCCGTCAGTTGAAACGCACGTACTCGAAGCTCACCGGTTGCCGATTGACACCCACCGTTGGCGGAGCAATCCAGTTGGCGAATTTCCCCGGCTCGACGACACGCCCCATGAGCGATGCCACAAATGCCCGATCCTCGGGAGTCGCGAGCCACCCGTCGACGTTGGCACTCCACTCGGCTTCGGTGATGACGCGTCCTTCGGGCGAGATGCGGGCCTCGGACAGCGTTCCGATCTTCCGATGAAACGCCTTGTGCGGCACCTTGAGCCGGAACGCAATCCCCGCCTTTTCGATGACCTTGTTCCAGCGCTCGACGCCACCCACCGAATCCCTGATGTAGTCGTCGCGCAAGACTTCGTTCAAGGCATTGAGCATCGGCACCTCGTGTTCGTTGAGGGTGCCGCCGGCGACGTTCAGCACGCGATAGTGTTGACCCTTGAGGATGTGGTCGTCGTTGCGCCTGGTCTCCTCGAAGCGGCCCTTCAGCCCGGCGGTGTAGAACGTCGCTGCGTTCGAGGATTGATCGGCGCCGAAGAGATCGATGGTCACGCTGTAATGGAAATTCAGATACCGCTGGATCGTCGGGAGATCGATGGCACCCAGCGCCCGCACCTTCGCCGGATCGTCGGTCTTGTGTTCCTTCATGAGCTCGCAGGTGCGCTGGATCACCCGCGACACACCCGACTCCCCGACGAACATGTGATGCGCTTCTTCCGTCAGCATGAACCTGGTGGTGCGTGCCAGCGGCTCGAAGCCGGACTCGGCGAGCGCGCATAGCTGGAACTTGCCATCGCGGTCGGTGAAGTAGGTGAACATGAAGAGCGACAGCCAATCCGGCGTTTTCTCGTTGAAGGCCCCCAGAATCCGTGGATTGTCGGCGTCGCCGGAGCGCCGGGTGAGGAGCGCGTCGGCCTCCTCCCGGCCGTCACGGCCGAAGTGACGGTGCAGCAGATAGACCATCGCCCACAAGTGGCGACCCTCCTCGACATTCACCTG
>JBDUCE010000458.1:0-2648 GCA_040003635.1 Betaproteobacteria bacterium | reverse complement strand
ATATTGCCGCCCATGCGGCCCAGACCGATCATTCCGATTTGCATGCGCTACCTCTTACTTAAGCATTACGAAAACGCGTGACGTTCGAACTCTGGATATCGTCGTCCCCGCGAAGGCGCGCGAAGGCGGGGACCCAGCGGCGTGCGTCGAAAGACACTGGATTCCCGCCTTCGCGGGAATGACGGTAATTTTGCAACGGCTGTCACTCATTGCGGAAATCCATGGCAATCGGGAAGTCAACAACAGGCGTCCGCCATGGATTGAGCCATCGCAAGGAGAGGTGCAAATCGTACCTTCGCACGAGAGTACGTGACCGGCAACCGCCCTTTTGCTCATTTTGCCGCCTTCGTGGCCAACATCGTGTTCCACCCGCATCACGACGTTGCCATCGCCCGCAACTTCTGCCGGCGGGTCACCACGATGGCGGCACTGACCAGCAACGCGCCGCCAGCCCCTATTCTTGCGGTGGGCGCCTCGGCCAGCAATAGCCACGCGAGCAGGATTCCATAGACCGGCTCGAGCGCCGCGATCACGCTTGCCGCGTGCGCCGTGATGGCGCGCAGGCTGAAGATGAAAAGCGTGTGCGACAACGCGGTACACAGCACTCCAAGCACCAGGATCAGGATGAGATCGCGCGGTCCGGGCACGCCGCCCGCGGCGAGCGCAGGCCACGCAAACGGCAGCAGGCACACCGCCGCGGTCGCATTTTGCCAGAACGCGATGTCGAGCGCCGTACGCCGGGCCGCGTTTGAGCGGTTCATCACGGCCAGGAGGGCAAACGAAAACGCCGACACCGTTCCCCACGCCAATCCCTCGAGCGTTGCACTATGGATTGACCATTCCGGCACCAGCAGCACGAGTCCGGTCACGACCAGGACCGAAGTTGCCGCGTCCGCCGCTTCCCAGCGCCGGTGCAGCAGGAGTCTTTCCAGCAGCAGCGTAAACACCGGAAAGGTCGCATAGCCGAGAAGGCCGATCGCCACGGTCGATGCCTGGATGGCCGCAAAAAATGTTACCCAGTGCAGCGCCAGCACCGCACCATTGCCAATCATGCGCAACTCGAAACGGCGGCGGGGCAAGTCCGCCCGTTGACGAACCATCGCCAACACGACCGCAGCGATCAGCGTGCGGCCAAGAACGATCAGCACCGGCGACAGCGCCAGCCATTTGCCGAACAGGCCGGCGAAGCCAAAGAGCACCACGGCGACATGCAAGGCAAGGAGGCCTTGAGCGCGAGAGGCGGCCGACGGTTGGTTCATGGACTCGAAGTATGCAGGTCATGCGGACCACGCCGGCTCATCCTACGCGAAGTCTCCAACGGTCTATTGATCATTGCGCGATAGCATGACAAACCTACGTCATTCCCGCAGTGGTCTGCTGAACCACTACCGTCATTCGGTAGTGTCCTAATTCACTCGCGGTCTAATTAGGAAATCATCCGTCATTCCCGCGCAGGCGGGAATCCATTGTTACGTGCGAAAATGGATCCCCGCGTTCGCGGAGATGACGATCGAGTTTGTCACTTTCCTTAGGACGCGCAGTTGTGCCGCCCGGGTAGTGTCTCTGCGACACTACCGCTGCCCGAGATGCCGCCCCGTACGGCGGAAGCCTGCGCCCGCAGTGGTCTGCTGAACCACTACCGTCATTCCCGCGCAGGCGGGAATCCATTGTTACGTGCGAAAATGGATGCCCGCGTTCGCGGGGATGACGATTGAGTTTTGTCATTTTCCTTAGGAAGCTCAGTAGTGCCGCCCGGGTAGTGTCTCTGCGACACTACCGCCGCCCGAGATGCCGCCCCGTACGGCGGAAGCCTGCGCTAGAATTACTGGTTGCCGGGCCGCCACCGCGCGGTCGGCGGCCCGGTGAGCGTTCACCAGGAGAAACCCGATGCCGACCGCCCTATCCGCCGCGCAAGTCCTCGACGTGGTGCGCAATGCACCCGGCACGCGGGTCAAGGTCGCGGTGTCGGACATCGACGGCGTGCTGCGCGGGAAATATCTGCACAAGGACAAGTTCTTTTCCGCGGTCGAAGGCGGCTTTGGATTCTGCGACGTGGTGTTCGGCTGGGACATGATGGACGCGTGTTACGACAACGCGACCATGACCGGCTGGCACAAGGGTTTTCCCGACGCCCTCGCGCGCCTGGACCTGGGCACCTTCCGTACCGTCCCCTGGGACAACAATGTGCCGTTCTTCCTCGGCGAATTCGTCACCCAGCGTGACGGCAAGGAAGTACCGCTGCCGATCTGTCCGCGGCAGGTGCTGAAGCGGGTGCTCAAGCGCGCCGAAAAACTGGGCGTGGTCCCCATGTGCGGCATCGAGTTCGAATGGTTCAATTTCACCGAGACGCCGCAATCATGGGCGCAGAAACAGGGCGTCGGACCGACCCCGATCACGCCTGGTATGTTCGGCTATTCGCTGCTGCGGGCGGGCGCGAATCGCGGGTTTTTCGAGGCGCTGTTTTCGGAGCTGGGCGCGTTCGGGGTGCCGATCGAAGGGCTGCACACCGAAACCGGCCCGGGGGTCTACGAAGTCGCGATCCTGTTTTCCGAAGCACTGGAAGCCGCCGATCGTGCGCTCCTGTTCAAGACCAGCGCCAAGGAGATCGGCGCGCGCTTCGGCATCATGCCGAGCTTCATGGCGAAATG
>JBDUCE010000457.1:0-2658 GCA_040003635.1 Betaproteobacteria bacterium | reverse complement strand
AGGCGATGCGTTCCATCATCGTGCCGGTCGAGCTCTGCAGGTTGACGCCCCGCGCGCCCATCGCCTTGACCAGGTCCCAGAACTGCGGGTTGAGCTTGGCGTCCTGATTGACCAGCATGAACCCGACGCCCGACTTCTCGGCGTCGTAGGTCGTGACTTTTTTCGTGTACTTGTCGGCCTTGGTGGTGAGGAGCTTCACGAAATCGGCGTGGGTCTTCGGCACGTCCTCCGCCGGCACCAGCCGCTTGTTGTAAACGATGGCGATCGGCTCGAAGGTCGTGGCATAGACCGTATCCTTGTACTTCGCCCAGTCCGGGAGCGCCCCGGCTTCGGGTGACTTGTACGGCGCAGCGAGACCGTCGGCAGCGAGCTTCAACTGGAGATCCATCGACGAGCTCCATAGCGCGTCGGCGGAAGCGGCATTGGCGGCGCTCTCGCTGATGAAGCGGTTATAGACCTCGGTCGAATTCATGTCCCCGTATTCCACCTTGACGCCGGGGTACTCCGCCTCGAAATCCTTGATGATCGGGCCGATGAGCTTGGCATCGGTCGTGGAATAGATCACCACCTTGCCTTCCTTCTTGGCGCCGTCCACGATCGACTTGTAATCCGCGGGGTAGCCCGCAGGAACTTGGGCGTGGGTTGCGCCGACGAGCGCGATAAAGGCCAGCACGATACCGAAAATGCGCATGAGACTCCTCCTGACGAATGCTTCACCTGGAAACGACCGGTGAGCTATGGCCGCGAGTTTACACCGCGGGCCGGGGGTTACGGGCGGGGGATGCCAAGCTCCGCGCAGAGGGTCGCGACGGTGGCCTTGAGTGCAGCCACTTCGGCCTGCAGGTCGTCCACGTTCGCCCTGAGTGCGGCGAGCTCGCCTGCGGTAATGAGATCATCGGAGGCCGCGGTGTCGGCCGGCGGTTCGCTGGTCGCGGCCGGCGCCCCGGACAGCAGATGGACCCAGCGCGTCTCGCGCGTGCCCGGTTGCCGCGGCAGCTCGCGCGCCAGCGAGGCGGTCGAGCGCTGCGCAAGCTCGTGCAGGAAACCCTCGACGCTCGACGTATCGGCAAACCGGTGGATGCGATCACAGTTGATCCGCAACTCGGCAACGGTCTGCGGGCCGCGCAGCATCAGCGCGGTCAGGAGTGCCACCGCCTGCGACGGCACACCCAGGACGCGCTCGGTGTTATGGGCGTAGCGCATCACCCGGCCGCCGCTCGACTCGATGACCAGCGACAGGCCCCGCAGCCGGTCGAGCGTCGCCTGCACTTCGGCGTCCGACGCGCTCAGCACCGGATCACGGCTGGTTTTCTGGTTGCATCCAGCGATGATCGCGTTGAGCGTCATCGGGTAGGCGTCCGGGACCGTGTGCTGTTTCTCGACCAGCACGCCGAGCACGCGGGTTTCGAGCAGCGACAGGGCGGGCAGGATCATGGTTGCGGTACGCGAAGGCGCTGCGCGCGGCGGGAACGAAGCCGGCGGGCGTGAAGTGTAGCCTAGCCGCTTCCGTACGCCAGCGTGCGATGATGCTGCCTTTGCCGTCGGCGCGCCACCCCGAAAGAACCATGTCAGACCGATCCGAAGTCACCAATATGGCGGTGTTCTGCGATTTCGAGAACATCGCGCTGGGCGTCCGCGACGCCGAATACGAGAAGTTCGACATCCGCAAGGTACTCGAGCGCCTGCTGCTCAAGGGCAGCATCGTGGTCAAGAAAGCGTACTGCGACTGGGAGCGCTACAAGACCTTCAAGGCCGCGATGCATGAAGCGGCCTTCGAGCTGATCGAAATTCCCCACGTGCGGCAGTCCGGCAAGAATTCAGCCGACATCCGCATGGTCGTCGATGCGCTCGATCTTTGCTACACCAAGTCGCACGTCGAGACTTTCGTCATCATCAGCGGGGATTCCGATTTTTCGCCGCTGGTGTCGAAGCTTCGCGAGAACGACAAGAACGTGATCGGCGTGGGGGTCAAGAACTCCACGTCCGATCTCCTGATCGCCAATTGCGACGAATTCATTTTTTACGATGATCTGGTGCGCGAGCAGCGGCGCCGGGCGCCGGCCAAGCGTGGGGCGCAAAAGGCCGTCGCCAAGGCCGCAACCAAAAGCGCGGACAAGGCTGAGAAAACCACCGAGCCCGCCGCCGCGTCCGCTGCAATGGACAAGCCCGCCAGCCGCCGCCGGCGCGGGACCAAGGGGGGGACGCGGGCAGCGGCCGGCGAGAGCAGCGCCGAGACGTCCGCAACACCTTCGGATGCAGCCGCAGCCGACGTGCCGATTTATGAAATCTTCCCCGAAGCAGCAGCGCCGGAATCCGCAGTGCCCGATGGCCATGGCGAAGCGGGTGAAGAGGATCGCCGCCAGCACGCCATCGATCTGGTCGTGGAAACGCTCGAAGGCCTGCTGGCCGAGCGCGGGGCCGACGACACGGTGTGGGGCTCGATGGTCAAGCAAACGCTGAAGCGCCGGCAGCCCGGGTTCAACGAATCGTATTACGGATACCGCTCGTTCAATGCGCTGCTCGAGGATGCGCAGTCGCGGGGCTTGTTAGCGCTGACCCGCGACGAGAAATCGGGTGGGTTCAAGGTGCGCCTCTCCGAGCGCACCGAGTAACCACGTCGCATTCGCCCGCGCGGATCGGCCTCCGCAACCTCATGCC
>JBDUCE010000456.1:0-2667 GCA_040003635.1 Betaproteobacteria bacterium | reverse complement strand
GCCCCTCGAACTCGCGCATCCTGGCGATGGCGGCGATGCGCCGGATGATGTCCTGCCCCGGAACATCCGCCGGATGCGCCCGGCCCGCGAAGATCAGCAACGCCGGACGCTTGGCATCGGCCACGATTTGCCGCAGCCAGTCGAGATCCTCGAACAGCAGGCCCGCCCGCTTGTAAGTGGCGAATCGGCGGCCGAAGCCGATCGTCAGCACGTTCGGATCGTCGATGCGCGCGTGACGCAGCATGCGGTCGAGGTGGGCTTCGCTGCCCTGGTTGCGGAAATGCTGGCGGGTGACGCGCTCGCGCACCACTTCCAGCATCCGGCTTTTCAGATATTGGTGCACCGACCAGAACAGATGGTCGGGGATGCGATCGATCTCGGCGCGCGCATCGCCATGGGTGAGCCGATGCACCCAGCCGTGGCCGATGAAGCGCTCGAACATGTCGGCCCATTCGCCCGCCATGAAGGTGCGCGCGTGGACCGCATTGGTCACGTATTGAATCGGATTTTCCCCGGCTGGAATCTGCGGCCAGAGCCCTTGCAGCATCGAGGCCGATACGTGACCGTGGATGCGTGAGACGCCGTTGTGAAAGCGCGACCCGCGAATGGCGAGCGCCGTCATGTTGAAGTCGGGCGCCCCCGGCATGCGGCCCAGGGCGAGCAGCCGCTCGGGCAGCACGTTGCCCGCCCGGCAGTACGCGTCGAAATAGGCGGCGATCGTCTCCGCCGCAAAATGATCGTGCCCGGCCGGCACCGCCGTATGGGTGGTGAACAACGTATTCACGGCGACAGCTTCGAGCGCCGCCGAAAATTCGAGGCCGTCGGCCACCAGCGTTCGCATCCGCTCGAGGATCAGGAAGGCCGCATGGCCCTCGTTGATATGCCACACGGTCGGCGTGAGGCCGAGTGCTGCCAGCGCGCGCACCCCGCCGACCCCGAGCACGATTTCCTGCTCGAGCCGGATCGCATGGTCGCCGCCGTAGAGTCGATGGGTGATCCCGCGATCACGATCGCCGTTCTCCGGAAGATCGGTGTCGAGAAGATAGAGCGTGACGTGGCCGATCAGCGCCCGCCAGATGCGCGCGGTGAGGGTGCGCCCGGCGAGAGGAACCTCGACCCGCAGCTCTTCACCCGTCGGGTCGTGGATCAGCGCAATGGGCAATTCGGCGAAATTCGAATCGGTATAGGTCGCGTGCTGATTGCCCTCGGCGTCGAGCGTCTGCTGGAAATAGCCTTGACGGTACAGGAGGCCCACACCCACGAGCGGGAGCCGCAGATCGCTCGCCGCCTTGCAATGGTCTCCGGCCAGGATGCCGAGGCCGCCGGAATAGATCGGCAGGCTCTCGTGAAAGCCGAACTCGGCGCAGAAATAGGCGACGAGATCGTGGCCGGCCAGTGATGCGTGGGCGCTACGCCCGTTGGGCGCGCTGTGATACGCGTCGTATGCCGAGAGCACGCGGTCGTAGCCGCGCATGAAATCCTCGTCGTCTCCGGCCGCGCGCAGGCGCCGCTCGTCCACCCGGCGGAGGAAGGCCTTGGGACTTTGCCCTACCTCCTGCCAAAGGGCCGGATGCAGGCGCGCAAAGAGCTCGCGCGTCGCGCGGTCCCAGCTATACCAGAGGTTGTTCGCCAGTTCCGGGAGGCGCGAGAGCTCGCGCGGAATGGCCGGATGAATCTCGACGTAATAGGGCGTTCCCGGCAGCGGCATTGTTCGGGCTAGCGCAAACGGGGCTTGAGCGACGCGGCCGGGTCCGCCCAGTCGTGATTGGGGATGAGCGGATACCAGCCCGGCCGGCCGGGGTCGCGGTCATAGGGATATCCGCCAAGCTCGCGGTAGAGGGCGTGGTACCGGGCAAGCTTTTCCCGATCGAGGGTGATGCCGAGGCCAGGACCGTCGGGAACCGCAATGGCGCCATCGCGGTAGGTCATCTTGCCGCCTTCGATGATGTCGTCGGTCAGATGGTGGTAGTGGGCATCGGCGGCATAACCAAGATTGGGAAGCACGGCCCCCAGATGCAGCATGGTAGCGAGCTGGATGCCCAGCTCGCCGGAGCTGTGCACGGCGACACCGAGTCCCATGGTCTCGCAAACGCCGGCCGCCTTGATGCAGGGCCGGATGCCGCCCCAGAAGGTGGTGTCGAGCAGAATCACGTCGACGGACCGGCTGTCGATATTCGATGCGAGCTGCTCGAAGTTGACGACCACGGTATTGGTGGCGATGGGCAGGTTGACGAACTCTTTCAGCCGGGAAAGCTGCGGCATTCCCCACACCGGATCCTCGAAATAATCGTTGCGCAAGTCTTCGATCCCGCGGCCGAAGTCGATCGCATCGGCGAGCGACAGTGCGCTGTTCGGGTCGTAGCGAAAGCGATCCTGCGGAAAGGCAGCCGCCAGTGCGCGATAGCAGGCGAGCTCGAACGCGGGTGGGTAGACGCCACCCTTCAACTTGTGCACCCTGAATCCATGCCCGGCCTTCAAGGCCCGCGCATGCTCGACGAGTTGGTCGGACGTGCGCACTTCGCCGATTCCCGAATCGGGATGGCCGTAGCGAAAGAAGAGGTAGCTCGCGAACTCCACCGCCTCGCGGAGCTTGCCGCCCAGGAGCGCGTGCACCGGCACGCCCAGTTTTTTCCCCATGATGTCGAGGCAGGCGAACTCGATCGCGGC
>JBDUCE010000066.1:0-8957 GCA_040003635.1 Betaproteobacteria bacterium | reverse complement strand
GACGACCCGCGCGCGGTGCCCGGCGAGGCGGGATACCGGCGCCATCTTCATCACCACGAGCACCACGATCACCCGCACCCTCACGGCGATCACCCGCACGGCGATCATGGACCCGCGCAAGAGGGGCACGACCACGCTCCTGATCATTCGCATTCGAACCCACGGCCCGGCGCCTTGCCGCGGGCGCTCACGGGAGGTCGCTGATGGCTTTACACACCGACTTGCCGCCGACGCAGCGGCAGGAGCCTGCAACGGACGACGCGGAGCAATTGCGGCGGCAACTGGCCGACGCAATCGCGATGATGGAGCGTGCGCAGATCATGGACTTCAACGGCCATTTCAGTACCCGCCTCCCTGGCACACCGCATATCCTGATCAATTCGGGCAAGTCGGTACGCAGCGCGGTGACGCCCGAGGACATCATCACGATCGATCTCGACGGCCGGCCGATAGCGGGTGACGCGGTGCCGCCGATGGAATTTCACATTCATGCATCGATCTATCGGCGCCGCCCCGATGTGCAGGCGGTGGCGCATACCCACCCGTTGTGGTCCACGCTCCTGGGCATGGTAGGGCTGCCGGTGCTGCCGGTGATCATGCAGGCCGCGGTGCTCGGCGACATCCAGGTCTTCCCGAAGACGGCCTCCATCAACAGTCGCGCGCTCGGCGAGGAGCTTGCCATCGCGCTGGGAGCGCATCGGGTGATCGCGCTCAAATCGCATGGCGCGGTCGTCGCCGGCGGCAATGTGGTGGAAGCATTCGTGCTCGCCTGCTACCTCGAGGAGACGGCGCACCGGCAATATCTCGCCCGGCAGATCGGCGAGCCGACGGTGCTCAGCGCCGAGGACGTGCGGGTCATCGGCCAGAATCTGTGGAAGCCTCATCTGCTCCAAAAGGTCTGGGATTACCACCATGCCAAGTTGCGCCGCGAATCCGCCGCTTCGTGAGCCTTGGCGCAATGCTCCGATCTTGTTGACAGGCATGAGCACGGTTGGTAGATTGCAAAGTCTTTCTATACGGACCGACGTTCCATATAAAAGAACATATCGAACATACCCCGCTTTGATGCGCCGCGCGTTGGCAGGCCGGCGCCGGTCGAGCGGTCGATGCCGGCGCGGCTGACCGCAGGCGTGACAGGTCAAGGAGGAGCGTCGATGGAGGCCACCAGGGAACTCCCGGTCGCGCAGCAGGCCCCGCTTTCCGGATGGCGGAACTTCGATTTCAAGTGGCTCGCCATTGGCGCCTCGGTGGCGATCGTTGCCTATCTGGCGCTGATTCCTCTCGGGTTCCTGTTCTGGCAAAGCTTTTTCACCCCGCGCACGGCGAGCAAAGCTGCCGAGTTCACGTTCGAGAACTATCGCACCGCCTATACCAGCGCGGAAACCTGGCGGCTCTTTCTCAACTCGATCCAGTTCGCTGCGGGCACTGCTACCTTCTCGTTCTGCGTGGGCACGCTGCTGGCGTGGATGAACGAGCGCACCAACACGCCATTCAAGTCGTTGTTTTTCGCGCTCTCGATCATTCCCCTCATCATCCCCGGGATCCTGTTCGTGGTGTCATGGATATTGCTCGGCAGCCCGAAGATCGGCATCATCAACCTCGTCTTGCAGAGCTGGTTCGGCACCGACTTCGTCTTTTTCAACGTCTATTCGATGTGGGGCATGATCTTCGTCGATGGGCTGCATTACTCGCCGATGGCCTTCCTGATCATGACTGCGGCGTTCCGGTCCATGGATCCGTCGCTCGAGGAATCGGCGATGATGTGCGGCGCAAGCATCCCGCAGATTGCGTGGCGGATCACCCTCAAGCTGTCATGGCCGGCGGTGTTCGCGACGCTGCTGATCCTGTTCGTCCGCGCGATCGAATCCTTCGAAGTGCCGGCGCTCCTGGGGCTGCCGGTGGGCATCCAGGTATTCACGTCCTCCATTTATCAGGCCATTCACCACTATCCCAGCGAAGTCGGCCTCGCCTCGGCGTACGCGGTCACCCTGCTCCTGATCACCACCATCGGGGTCTACTTCCAGTCGCGGCTGTCCTCCACCGGCAGCAAATACTCCACCGTGACCGGCAAGGGCTACCGCCCGCGGCCGATGAACCTCGGGCGATGGCGCTATCTCACGGCGGCGATTTTCGTCGTTTATTTCCTGATGATCGTGGTGCTGCCGTTTCTGGTGCTGGTCTGGTCGTCGTTCCAGAAGTTCTACAGCGTGCCCTCGATGGCCGCGTTGAAGAACCTGACGCTGGACCCTTATCGTTTCGTGGTGAGCTATCCCACGCTGCTGAACTCGGTGTGGAACAGCCTGCTGCTCTCGGTCGGCAGCGCCACCGTCATCATGCTGCTGACTTCGGTCATCTGCTGGATCGTGGTCAAGACCAAGATTCCCGGCCGGTGGATTCTCGACAATCTCGCGTCGTTGCCGATGGTGTTCCCGGGTCTCGTGCTCGGTCTGGCGATCATGATCTTCTACCTGAACGTGGATATCGGGATCTACGGCACCATCTGGATCATGTTCGTCGCCTACATCACGCGCTTCATGCCCTATGGCCTGCGGTACAACACCACGTCGATGCTGCAGATCCACAAGGAGCTCGAGGAGTCCGCGGCGATGAGCGGCGCGACCTGGGGCACGACGTTTCGCCGCATCATCCTGCCGCTCCTGAAGCCCGGCCTGCTGGCGGGCTGGATCTACGTCATGATCGTATCCATCCGCGAGTTATCGAGCTCGATCCTGCTCTACAGCCCCGGAACCGAAGTGGTCTCGATCGTGATCTGGGAGTTGTGGGAGAACGGCCAGTATGTCGAATTGTCCGCGCTCGGCGTGCTGCTGATCATCGCGCTCTTCGTCCTGGTGATGGGAGCCCAGTGGGTAGGCCGGCGCTTCGGCGTCAAGGAAGCCTGAGGAATCGCATGCTCACCGCCAGTGCCGGAGAACCGCCATGCTGAGTGTCAAGGGTCTTTACACCGAATACCCCAATGACAAGGGGCAGATCGTCAAGGCCGCCCAGAACGTCACGTTCGACGTGCCCGAAGGCAAGCTGTTTACCCTGCTCGGACCCTCGGGCTGCGGCAAGACCACGACTCTGCGATCGATTGCCGGTCTCGAGCGTCCGGTGGCGGGCGAGATATCGGTCTCCGGCGCCGTTGTCTACTCGGCCAAGTCAGGCGTATTCATCGCGCCCAACCGCCGCAATTTCGGGATGGTGTTCCAGTCCTACGCGATCTGGCCGCATATGAATGTATTCCAGAACGCCGCGTTTCCGCTGGAAGTGGGAAAAGCGCGGTTGTCGAAAAAAGAGATCGAGGAAAAGGTCATGCGCGTCCTGCGCGCAGTCGATCTCGACAACTACGCGGACCGCGAAGCGACCAAGCTCTCCGGCGGGCAGCAGCAGCGCCTGGCGCTCGCGCGCGCGCTGGTCATGGAGCCCAAGCTGTTGTTGCTGGACGAGCCGCTCTCCAACCTCGATGCCAAGCTGCGCGAGCGCATGCGCTTCGAGTTGAAGCGCATGCAGCGGGAGCTCCGGCTGACCACGATCTATGTCACGCATGATCAAAGCGAAGCGCTGGCCCTGTCGCACGAGATCGCGGTCATGAACGAGGGCAACATCATCCAGGTCGGCACCCCGCGCGACATTTACGAGCGGCCCCGCAACAAGTTCGTCGCCGATTTTGTCGGCACCACCAACTTTGTCGATGGGCACGTGCTGGCGCTGGACCCGGAGTCCGGCCGGCATCGCGTGCGCACCGAGATCGGAGAGCTGTCGGTCACGAGCCCCGATCCGCTCGCGGCTGGAGACGCCATCGTGCTTTCCGTCCGGCCGGAGGACCTCGAGCTGTCGGACAAGCCTTTTGCCGACCGGCCTGCGGGGTTCAATTTCACCGAGGGCCTGGTCGAGGCCAAGGTGTTCCTGGGCGAGTATCTCGACTTCCAGGTGCGGGTGCAGGAGCGCGTGTTGCTCTGCCGCGGCCATCCTTCGCTGCGCACGCCGGTGGGTGAAAAAATCCAGCTGCGCATGAACGCGCAGAAGTGCATCGCCATCGCCGAGAACGCGCCGCATCTGAAGGCCGCGTAACCCCCTTACCTGCTGAGCCCGATGCCACCCGATTCCGCTGACCTGCCTTTGACGCCCGCGTTTCCGGCGTCCACCACGCCGACCGCGCAGCGGTGGGCGTCGGACCTGATCGTCGATCTCTTCCACCATTACGCGCTGCCATACGCGGCACTCAATCCCGGCGCGAGTTATCGGGGCCTGCATGATTCGATCGTGAATTATGGCGGCAATGTGCCGGTCATGATGCTCTGCCAGCACGAGGAAACGGCGGTACAGATTGCCCACGGTTATGCCAAGGCCACCGGCAAGCCCATGGTCGCCATCCTGCACAACCTGGTGGGGCTGCTGCACGCCAACATGGCGGTGTACTACGCCTACATCGATCGGGTGCCGGTTTTCATTGTCGGTGCGACGGGGCCCATGGACGAGAGCAAACGCCGGCCGCGGATCGACTGGACCCACACCGCGCAGGTGCAGGGCCAGGCCGTTCGTGATTACACCAAGTGGGATTACCAGCCGACGGTCATCGACGGCGTGCCAGAGGCGTTCGCCCGCGCGTACGGCGTCATGATGACCGAGCCGCAGGGCCCGGTGTACATGTGCTACGACGCCTGGCTGCAGGAGCAACCGCTCGATCATGATGTGCCGCTGCCGCCGGTCTCCGCCGCGAGGGTCCCGGCGCCCATCGGCCCCGATCCAGCCGCCCTGGCGCGGGCGGCGCAAATGCTGCTGGCCGCGAAGCATCCCGTCATCATGGCCGAGTTCGTCGGCCGCGATGCGCGCGGGTACGAAGCGCTGGTGGCACTTGCGGAAACGCTCGGCGCCGTCGTCTTCGATATTAACAGCCGCCTCAATTTTCCGGGCACCCATCCGCTGAACCTCAGCATGGTCGACGATGCGTTCGCCGGCGCGGACGCGATTCTCTGCCTCGACGTGCGTGATTGGGAAAAGCCCACCACCAAGCTCGTTTCCACCACGCGCACGCTGACGAGCCTCGTGCCCGTGGGCTGCAGCTGGATCGAGATCGGTTTCGGCGATCTCGAGCTGTCGAGCTGGGCCATGGATTACCAGCGTCTCCTGCACGCTGACCTGCGGGTGATGGCCGACACCACGATCGCCATTCCGATGCTGACCGCACTCCTGCGCGAGAGCATCGGCCGCGATCCCGCGCTGCAGGCGACGGTCAAGACCCGCCTCGCGGCCATCGGTGAGCGCCATCGGGCGGCGCGCGCGGGGTGGCAGCAACAGGCGCAGGTGGACTGGGATGCCTCTCCCATCACCCTTCCGCGCTTGGCGAGCGAAGTGTGGAGCGCGATCCGCGACGAAGACTGGGTGCTCACCGCGAATACGCTCGGCGATTGGACCCGCAAGCTGTGGGACTTCGATCGACCGTATCGCCACCCCGGCAAATCGCTGGGCACGGCGACGCAGATCGGCATTTCGCTCGGGGTGGCGCTCGCCCACCGCGATGCGCGCCGGCTGGTGGTCGATCTGCAACCGGACGGGGATCTCATGTTCGACGCCGGCGCGCTCTGGGTGGCGGCGAAGCACCGGATTCCGCTGCTCGTGGTGATGTACAACAACCGCGCCTATTTCAACGATTGGGAACATCAGTTGCGCATGGCGCGCAAACGCGGAACGCCCGAGAACCGCGCGCATATCGGCATGGATTTGAGCGGCCCCGATCCCGATTTCGCGGCCATTGCCCGGGCCCAGGGCTGGTACGCCGAAGGCCCGTTCGAGCGCGCCGATGGCTTACAGGATGCGCTCGTGCGCGCCATCGCGCGGGTCAAGGCCGGTCAGCCGGCGTTGATCGATGCGGTGACGCAGAAGCGATGAAACGCCGTCGCTTGGCGTGTTGGGTACTGGCGCTGGCGATCGCGGGCGGCTCCAGCGCCATGGCACAACCGGCAGCGCCCGAAGGCGCGGCGATGGACGCACGCATCGTCGAAGCAGCGCGCCGGGAAGGAATGGTCAATCTCTACAGCTCGATGAACGAGAAGGACATCCGCGCGCTCGCCGGCGCCTTCGAGAAGAAGTACGGCATCCGGGTCAGCGTGTGGCGCTCGGGCAAGAACAAGGTCCTGCAGCGCACGATCGCCGAATCCGGGGCAGGGCGCCACGAGGCGGACGTGGTGCACAACCCGGCGCCGGAGATGGAGGCGCTGCACAACGAGAAACTGCTGGTGCCGGTGCGCTCGCCGGCGGCGGCCAATCTCATCGGCGGACTGGTGCCCGCGCATGGCGATTGGGTGCCGCTGCGCGTCTATGTCTTCGTACAGGCTTACAACACCAACGCCGTGTCGAAGGAAGAATTGCCACGCTCGTTCGACGATCTGCTGGCCCCGCGCTGGAAAGGCCGCCTCGGCATCGAGGCCAAGGAGCAGGAGTGGTTCGCGACGCTCGTGCAAACGATGGGCGAGCAGCGGGGCTTGCAACTCTTTCGCGAAATGGCGGCGGTCAATGGCCTGTCGGTGCGCTCGGGCAACTCGCTGTTGACGAACATGGTGGTGTCGGGCGAAGTGCCGATGGGCCTTACGGTTTACAGCTATCTCGCCGACCAGGCGAAGGCGAAAGGGGCGCCCATCGATTACGTGGTGCTGAAGCCCGCCATCGCCTACACCGATGGCATCGGCGTCCTCGGCCGTGCGCCGCATCCCAACGCCGCGCGGCTTTTCTACGACTTCATGCTGAACGACGGCGAGGCCATCATGAAAGCGCAAATGCAGCTGACGGCGCATCGGCAGGACGAGGCAGCCGTGCGCCGTTTCGACCCTGTGTTCATCGATCCGGCGCGCGTCCTGCGCGACTACGACAAGTGGGCACAGCTCTACGACGACACGATCACCGGCAGGGCGCCACGCTCGCAGGCCGCACGCTGATTGTGACCAGGCACGAGACGAGCGACGAGACATGAAGCGTGAACAGAACGAGCTCCTGACCCGAACGGGCCCCGGCACGGCGATGGGCGAGCTGTTCCGGCGCTACTGGCTTCCCGCGCTGCTGGCGGCGGAGTTGCCGGAGCCCGATTGCCCGCCCGTGCGGGTGAAGCTTCTTTCCGAGCGATTGATTGCCTTTCGCGACAGCGACGGCAGGATCGGGCTCATCGACGAGTTCTGCGCGCACCGCGGCGTTTCGCTCTGGTTCGGCCGCAACGAGGACCGCGGTCTTCGGTGTGCGTACCACGGCTGGAAATATGACGTGACGGGTCAGTGCACGGAGGTGCCAAGCGAGCCTGCCGAGAGCGGCTTCTGCCGGAAGATCAAGCTCAAGGCTTATCCCGCGCTCGAGCGCGGGGGATTGATCTGGACGTACATGGGCCCCGCGGAACTACAACCGCCCGTTCCCGAGTACGACTGGGCGATGGTGCCGGACAGCCACCGCCACATCTCCAAGCGCATCCAGGAATGCAACTACCTGCAGGCGATGGAGGGTGGGCTCGATTCGATCCACTCCACCTTCCTGCATCGCTTCTCGGTGGGCGAGGACCCTTTGCTCAAGCGGGATGCGAAGAGCGTGGCGCTGCTCAAGGGCGATCCCAAGCCGGTGTTCGTGCCGCTCGAATCGCCGGGCGGGCTGTATATCGCCACCCGCCGCAATACGGGCGAGAGCGACTATTACTGGCGCGTCACCCAATGGCTGATGCCGTGCTTCAACCTGTTTCCGCCGTACGAGGGCAACCCCCACGGCGGGCACGCGTGGGTGCCGATCGACGACGAGCATTCGTGGACGATCTCGATCGACTATCACCCCGACCGGCCGCTCACCGAGCGTGAGCTGGCGGCCATGGAAAGTGGCCGCGGCATCCATGTGCCGACTTTGCCGGGCACCTTCATTCCCGTGCGCAACAAGGGTAACCACTACCTGATCGACCGGCAGGCCCAGCAAACGCGCCAGACCTTCTGCGGCGTCGCAGGCGTCGGCGAGCAGGATGCGGCGGTGCAGGAGAGCATGGGGCCGATCGAGGATCGCACCCGCGAGCACCTGGTCTCGACCGACAACGGCATCATCATGACGCGGCAGCGGCTTTTGCGTGCCGCCCAGGACGTGCAGCGCGGTGGCGCACCGCCGGGGCTCGATGCGCGGACCCAGGGCGTGCGCGCCTTCGCAGCGGTGTTGCCGCGGGACGTGCCGCTGGCCGCAGCACCGGCGTTGAAGAATCACTCTGCGCCGGCCGCGGCGCAGGCTACCAAGGAAATGTCCCCGCTATGACCCAACCCGCCATCACTACCGTCGGCCTCATCGGGGCCGGCCGCATGGGCATGCCCATTGTCGGCCATCTTGTCCGCAAGGGATTCCACGTCATCGTCAACGATGCGGATGCCGGCAAGCGCGCGGGTGTCGAGCAGCGTGGCGCGAAGTGGGCGGCCGAGCCCGCCGCCCTGGTCGGCGCGGGCGCGATCCTCATCTGCGTTGGTTACGACCATGAAGTGCGCGACTTGATGCAAAACAATGACGGGCTCTTTGCGCGGGTCGGGACGGGTACGATCCTGACGATCCTCAGCACCATCCACCCGCGCACGGTGCAGGCGCTCGCCAAGGCCGGCGCTGCGCGCGGCGTCCATGTCGTCGATTCCACCGTCTGCCGCGGCGGTACCGCGGCCGACGAAGGGACGTTGCTCTCGTTCGTGGGCGGCCCGGAAGAGGTCGTGGCGCGGCTTAGGCCCGTGCTCGCCGCTTATTCGTCCGACATCGTGCACACCGGCGGCGCCGGGACGGCCCAGGTGGCCAAGGCCGCGAACAATCTCATCCTCTGGTCGTGCCTTGTTGCCGATCACGAGGCCCTGGCGCTCGCGCGCCGGTTCGACGTCGACGTCGACGCCCTGCGCGAGGCGCTCAAGATGAGCAGCGCCGACAACCAGGCGCTGCACAACTGGGGCAAGCAGACCATGGCGTGGGCCCAGGAC
>JBDUCE010000065.1:0-8962 GCA_040003635.1 Betaproteobacteria bacterium | reverse complement strand
GTCACCGTCAACGACACCATGTGGCATTTCGCGCACGAAGGGCTTCCATTCGGCGGCGTCGGCGCGTCGGGCATGGGTGCCTACCACGGCGAGCGCGGGTTCCAGACGTTCACGATGGAAAAGCCGGTATTCGTCCAGTCGCGCTTCGCAGCGACCGGCGTGCTTGCTCCGCCTTATGGCGCGCGGTTCGAGAAAGTGCTGTGGCTCCTGCGCAAGCTCAACATCCGATGATTGCGCAACTGCAGGAGAGCGGGAAGCACCGTTACGTCCGCATGGATGACGATGGGTCGGGCTACTTCGGCAATTTTCCCTGCACGCCTTCCACGTAGTAATCCATCTTCGAAAGCACCTCGTCGGTCATCACCTTGCCAGCAGCGAGACGATCCTTGCCCTCGTTGTCCTTCATCGGGCCGGTGAAGGGATGGAATTTGCCCGCGCCGATCTCGCCCGCAGTCTTGTTGACGAGATCCTGCACGTCCTTCGGTACCGCCGCGTTGAACGGCCCCATCTTGATCATCCTTTCCCGGAGGCCGCCCCAGACGTTGCCGGGCTTCCAGCGGCCGGCGATCGCGTCGCTCACCACCTTGGTGTAGTACGCGCCCCACTGGTGGGTGACAGCGGTCAGCTGGGCATGAGGTCCGTATTTCGACATGTCGGAGTGGTAGGCCACGGCATAAACCTTGTCGGCTTCTGCCGCCTGCACGACCGCCGTTGAATCGGTGTGGTGCGTCAGCACGTCCGCACCTTGAGAAACGAGGGTGTCGGCGGCTTGCTTTTCGCGGCCCGGGTCGTACCATGCATTCACCCATATCACCTTCATTTCCGCCGCGGGATTGACGGCGCGCATGCCGCGGGTAAAGGCGTTGATGCCCATCACCACCTCCGGAATCGGGAACGCCGCCACGTAACCCGCGATGTTGGACTTGGTCATGCGTCCGGCCACCATGCCGGCGAGATAGCGTCCCTCGTAGAAGCGGGCGTTGTAGATGCCCACGTTGGAGGCGGTTTTGTAGCCGGTTGCATGCTCGAACTTGGTATTCGGAAACGCCATCGCGATCTTGATGGTCGGGTTCATATAGCCGAACGACGTCGTGAAGATGAGCTGGTTGCCGCTTTGCGCGAGCTCGCGGATCACCCGTTCGGCATCGGCACCTTCCGGGACGGCTTCGACATACTTGGTGACGACCTTGCCGGCGAGCGCTTTCTCCATCTCCTTGCGACCGGTGTCGTGCTGGAACGTCCAGCCACCATCGCCGATGGGACTCACGTAGATGTAGCCAACCTTGTAGGGTGCCGTTGCTGCGCCCTGTTGCGCAATGGCGGGAAGCGCCGCGGTGACAGCGATCAGTGTCGCCAGCGCAACGAACGTGCTCCTGCGATAAAACGGGTGCATGGAATCTCCCGGAACGAGTGGGCGGGCGGCGGTGGGACGATGCCATCGATCGCCCGGCGAACTTGCGATCTTACCTCCCGCCATGCCGCCTGCCGGCGGTCAATGCTCCGGATGGTAGGGCTTGCCGAGCGAGGCGGGTGCGTTCTGGCGGATCATGACGGCATCGCGCGAGATGAGTGCGAGCACGATCACCGTAGCGAGGTAAGGCAGCATCGACAGGAGCTGCGGCGCAATCGCGGCGCCGGAAGCCTGCGCCTGGAACTGGGCGAGCGTAAGGCCGCCGAAAAGATAGGCGCCCGCCACCACCCGCCACGGCTTCCAGGTGGCAAATACCACCAGCGCCAAGGCGATCCAGCCACGACCTGCAGTCATGCCTTCGGCCCACAGCGGCGTATAGGCCACGGCGAGATAAGCACCGGCAAGTCCCGCGCAAGCCCCGCCGAACAGGACGGCCAGGTAGCGGATGCGAATCACCGGATAGCCGATCGCATGGGCTGATTGCGGCGACTCGCCCACCGCCCGCACGATCAATCCCGCCCGCGTGCCATAAAGAAACCAATGGACCGCAGCGAACTGCGCAATCGAGAGATAAACGAGCGGATTGTGTCCGAACAAAAGCTTGCCGATGTAAGGCAGATCGGAAATTCCGGCGATGGTGATCGGGCGGATGCCATCGATGACCACGTTCACGTACGGCAGCCCGACGAATGCCGACAACCCGATGCCAAAAAGCGAAAGTGCCAACCCTGCCGCCACTTGATTGGCCAGGAGCGACAGCGTCAGCACCGCAAACACCGCGGCGAGTGCGGCACCGCCCGCCATCCCCGCCAGAATCCCGAGCCACGCATTGCCCGTCCGTGCCGCCATGATGAATGCCGCGACGGCGCCGACCAGCATCATGCCTTCGACGCCCAGGTTGAGGACGCCGGCTTTTTCAACGATCAGCTCGCCGAGTGCGGCATATACCAGCGGTGTACCGGCCGCGAGGGTCAGCACCAGCAGTCCGGCGACATGGTCCATTGGTTCGACGCCCGCCGCTTCATGCTTCCGGCACAGTGAAGCCGGAAGTGGATCGGATCATTCGGACCCGGTAATGGATGAATACATCCGCCGCCAGCAGAAAGAACAGCAGCGTGCCCTGGAAGAGGCCCGTTACCGCGGCCGGCAGTGCGAGCGTCACCTGCGCCGCTTCGCCGCCAAGGTAGAGCAACGACATGAGGAGACTCGCCAGCAGGATACCGACCGCATGAAGACGCCCCACGAACGCCACGATGATCGCGGCAAAACCGTAGCCGGGCGAGAGCGTCGGCTGCAATTGTCCCAGGGGGCCGGCAGCTTCGTTCATGCCGGCGATGCCGGCGCACAGGCCACCGGCGAGCATCGAAAGCCACACCGTCCGGCGCGTCGAAATGCCGGCGTAGTCCGCGGCGGCGGGAGCCAGGCCGGCGACGCGCATTTGAAAGCCGGCAAGGCTGCGCGCCATGAACAGCCAACCCGTCGCCACCGCGGCGAGAGCCACCAGGAATCCGGCATTGAGGCGAGTGCCGGGAAAGATGTTCGGCAACAACGCGTTCTCCGCAAACATTTTCGATTGCGGAAAGTTGAAGCCCTCGGGGTCGCGCCACGGCCCGTGCACCAGGAACGACAGCAGATAAGTCGCGACATACACCAGCATCAGCGACGTCAGTATCTCGTTGGCATTGAAGCGCGTGCGAAGCCATGCGGGAATCGCCGCCCACGCCATGCCGCCGAGCGCACCCGCCACGATCATCGCCGGGAGGAGCCACGGTGCGGGCGAATCGGTGAACACGAGGGCGAGCCCGCCCGCGGCAATGCCTCCTATCGTGAGCTGGCCCTCGGCGCCGATGTTCCATACATTCGCGCGATAACCGATCGCCAGGCCGATCGCGCAGAGCATCAGCGGACCCGCCTTGAGCAGCAACTCGCCCACGCCATATTCGGTGGCCACCGGTTGCACGAAAAAAACCTGCAACGCCTGCCACGGATCCTTGTCGAGTGCCGAAAACAGAACGAATCCAAGCAACAGCGTGGCGGCGACTGCCAGCAGCGGCGACAGCAGGCCGGCGCTGCGCGAAGGTTCCTGGCGGGGCTCGAGAACAAGGCGCATCAGAGGGTCAGGCGCCACTCGCACCGGCGGCGGACGAATGCGGGATCGTTGTTGCGTCCGGTGCGATCAACGCGCGGCTCATGAGGAGCCCCATGGCTTCGGCGCTGGTCGCGCTTGCAGGGTATGCCGCAGACAGCCGGCCCTGTGCAATGACTGCAATACGATCGGCGATCTCGAACAGCTCGTCGAGCTCTTCCGAGAGCACCAGAACGGCGACGCCGGAGTCACGAAGATCGAGCAATGTTTGTCGAATCGACGCCGACGCGCCAACGTCCACGCCCCAGGTCGGTTGGGCCGCGATCAGCACATTCGGATGCTGGCGCAACTCGCGTCCGACGATGAACTTCTGCAGATTCCCACCCGACAGGCTGCCCGCGTCCACCTCGGGTCCTGCAGCGCGCACGTGATATTCGTCGATGACGCTGGCCGCGTACCGCCCGGCCGCGGCGCGATCGACGAACCCGCGCCGGACCAGCCCGCGACGCCATGCGGTCAGCAGCGCATTTTCCGCCAGCGACATGTCCGGTACGGCGCCGCGTCCCAGCCGCTCCTCCGGGATGAAGGCGAGACCACGTTCACGCCGGGCGCCGGCGTCGAGATGACCTACCGCCATGCCGCAGAGACGAATCGTGGCGGCGACTGCAACGCGCCGCTCACCCGAGAGCACCGCCAGCAGCTCGCGCTGTCCGTTGCCTGCGATACCCGCAATCCCCACTATTTCTCCGCCATGCACGTCGAGATTTATGTCGTGCAATGAGGTGCCGAACGGATCACGCGAGGGCAGTGACAGCCCCTGCACGCGCAGCAATGCGGCGCCGGTGACATGCGGCGCCCGATGGCGCGGATGCGGAAGATCGCTGCCGATCATCATCCGCGCCAGCGACGAGGACGATTCCTGGCGCGGGTCACAGGTGCCGGTTACCCTGCCTTCCCGCAGCACCGTGGCGCGATGACACAGCGTCCTGATCTCGTCGAGCTTGTGGCTGACGTAGAGGATGCTGCAACCATCGCCGGCGAGCTGGCGCAGCGTGGCGAAAAGCGTCTCTATCGCTTGCGGCGCCAGCACGGAGGTCGGCTCGTCCATGATGAGCAATCGCGGGTGCTGCAACAGGCAGCGCACGATCTCCACCCGTTGTCGCTCGCCCACCGACATCGAATGCACTGGCCGGTCGGGGGTCAGCGGCAGCCCGTAGCGGGCCGAGACTTCCTCGATGCGTGCCGAAAGACCGTTCCGGGCCTCTGCCGGATCCAATGCCAGTGCAATGTTCTGCGCAACGGTAAGCGATTCGAAGAGCGAGAAATGCTGGAACACCATGCCGATGCCGAGCTTGCGGGCGCGTGCCGGATTGGTGAGGGCGACCGGGACGCCATTCCAGTGAATGACACCGGCATCGGGTTTCACGAGGCCGTAGACGATTTTCATCAGCGTGGATTTGCCCGCGCCGTTCTCGCCCAGCACCGCGTGGATCTCCCCGGGCAGCACTTCAAGGTCGATGCCGTCGTTCGCGACCACCGTGGGATAGGCCTTGGTGATGCCGGCGAGCCCCAGGCGCGGCGCGACGCCGGGGTGGGCCGGTGCGGGAACGATCATGGCAGCATTATGCCCAAGAAGCGCTCGGCAACCTGTGATGACGTCTCGCGCCTTGGACCTCCGTCGCCCCCGCGGAAGCACCGCGGAAGCGGGGATCCACTGTCTTCCGCACCAGGGTACTGAGCGTCGCCGGATTCGAAGCCTTTGCGGGAATGACCCGTGAGAGAAATTGCCCAATTCGGTAAACAGCATGTTGACGCTTCACACTTAGGTACTATGGAGGCTCTTGCCAACGGAACCGATCTCATGATCGATGCTCTCCTGCTCTCCCGGCTGCAGTTCGCTTGGGTCGTGGCGCTTCACATCCTGTTACCCGCGTTCACCGTCGGCCTCGCGGCGTATATCGCCGTACTCGAAGGCACTTACTTTTTCACCCGCCGTCCCGTATTCCTGCGGTTATCGCAATTCTGGCTCCGCCTCTTTGCCGTTTCGTTCGGAATGGGGGTCGTCTCCGGCATCGTGATGGCGTTCCAGTTCGGCACCAACTGGAGCCGCTACTCCGATGCTACCGCCGACATCGTCGGCCCCTTGATGGCGTACGAGGGGCTGACTGCATTCTTTTTGGAGGCTGGTTTTCTGGGCGTGCTGTTGTTCGGACGCCAGCGCGTGCCGCCGGTGATGCACCTCTTTGCCGCTGTCATGGTGTCCCTGGGAACGCTTTTTTCCACCTTCTGGATCCTGGCCGCCAACAGCTGGATGCAAACCCCGGCGGGCCACGTCATCGCCGACGGACGTTTTTTGCCCGAAGACTGGTGGCAGGTGATATTCAACCCCTCCTTTCCGTATCGCTTGGTGCATACCGCGATGGCCTTCTTCATTACCACCGCCTTCGTGGTGGTGGGCGTGGGCGGCTACTACCTGCGCCAATCACGCTTCGTCGAGGAAAGTCTGACGATGCAAAAGATGGGCTTCGGGCTGCTCGCGCTGCTGGTTCCATTGCAGGTGATCATCGGCGATCTCCACGGCCTCAATACCCTCGAGCACCAGCCGGTAAAAATTGCGGCGATGGAGGCGAACTGGGAGACGCAGGCCCACATGCCGTTGCTGCTGTTCGCGTGGCCGGACGAAGCGGCGGAGGGCAACCGCTTCGAGGTCGGCATTCCCGGTGCCGGATCGCTTGTTCTCAAGCACGACACGAATGGCGTGGTGCGTGGGCTCAAGGACTGGAAGCGCGAGGATCGGCCGCCGGTGGCGATTCCGTTTTTTTCCTTTCGGCTGATGGTGGGCATCGGCCTGGTGATGCTGGCGCTGACGGTGACGGCACTCTTCCTGTGGTGGCGCGCGCGTCTTGGCACCAGCCCCGTGTTCCAGCGCCTGTGTCTTGCGTGCGCGCCACTGGGTTTCATCGCGGTGCTCGCGGGGTGGGTGACGACCGAAGTCGGAAGACAGCCCTGGGTCGTGTACGGCCTGCTGCGCACCCGCGATGCGGTGACCCCGTCGCTGTCGACGGGTGACGTGGCGGTATCGCTGCTCGTGTACGTGGTCGCCTACCTGCTGATCTTCGGCGCCGGTCTGTTCTTCATGGCGCGCCTCGTTCGTACCGGATTCGCCGCCTCGACGGAGGATGAATCGGGACCCCAGCCGGTGGCGACTGCGGCACGGCCGCTGTCGGCGGCTACCCGGGCGCGATAGGAGAGACGGCTATGGCACTCGATCTCGTTCCGCTGTGGGCGGGCATTCTTGGCTTCGCGGTTTTCATGTATGTGCTGCTCGATGGCTTCGATCTCGGTGTCGGCATCCTGTTTCCGTTCGCCCCGGATGCGGCGAGCCGCGATCTCATGATGGATTCGGTGGCGCCCATCTGGGATGGCAATGAAACCTGGCTGGTGCTGGGCGGCATTGGTCTCCTGGCTGCGTTTCCGCTGGCCTTCGCCATCATCATTCCTGCGGTTTACTTTCCGATCCTGTTCATGCTGATCGGACTCATCTTTCGCGGCGTTGCGTTCGAGTTCCGCCATATGTCCCACCGGCGGCATTACTGGGACCGCTCCTTTTTCGTCGGATCGCTCGTGGCGACCTTCGCCCAAGGGGTGGTGCTGGGCACGTTCATCCAGGGTATTCCGGTCTCAGGCCGTTCCTACATGGGCGGGTCGCTCAATTGGATGACGCCGTTTGCGCTGTTGACCGGCGTGGGGTTGATCGCGGGCTATGGATTGCTGGGTTCGTGCTGGCTGGTGATGAAGACCGAGGGGACGCTGCGGAATTGGGCGCGCCAGCGCGCGCGCGCATTCCTGCTCGGCGTGGCTGCGTTCGTGATGATGGTCAGCGTGTGGACGCCTCTCGCCCAGGCTCAAATCCGGGCGCGCTGGTTCAGTTGGCCCAACATCGTGGCGCTCTCGCCGTTGCCCATCGTGACGGCTGCGCTTTTCCTGCTGGTGTGGCGCGCGCTTGGCCGGGGCCGTGATTCGACGCCATTCCTGGCATCGCTCGGCATCTTCGCGATGGCCTATCTCGGGCTTGGCATCAGCATCTTTCCGATGGTCGTTCCGTACACGGTGGACCTGTGGCAGGCGGCTGCAACACCCAAGTCGCAGGCCTTCCTGATGCTTGGCACCTTATTCCTGCTGCCGATCATCCTCACCTATACCGCCTGGTCGTACTGGGTGTTCCGCGGCAAGGTTCACGCGGGTGCCGGTTACCATTGACACCCGACTGACTTGCCCACGATGAGCGCACTCGCCATTACCGATAGTCCCGACGGCCCGCGGGTGTTGTCTCTTTCGGGGCGCCTCGACGCTTATTCAATTCGTGATGTCTGGGCGGCATCACGCCATGCGATACGCGCCGTCTCCGGGCGCCCGGTGGTGGTGGATGCCGGCGCCGTCGATTATTGCGACGGCGCCGGCATTGCGCTCCTGGTCGATCTATTGCGCATGCCTGCATTGAAGCAAAGCGCCGGGGTCGAAGTACGCAATCTGCGACCGGAGTTCCAGACGCTCCTCGACCAGTTCGACCCCGCGGCGCTGATCGCGGACCACGATCCCCCGCCGCCGCGGCGCGGAGCCATCGAGGATATCGGCTGGCACACGGCCAAGGTCGGCCGCGACATGCGCGCGCAGATTACCTTTGTCGGCGAGGCCACCGCCGCGCTTGGCCATGCGCTGCGCCACCCGGGCACGGTGCGCTGGCGCGACGTGTTGGCGATCTGCGAGCGCGTGGGCGCCGACGCGCTGCCGATCGTGGCCCTGCTTTCCTTCTTGCTCGGCATGATTCTTGCCTTTCAGAGCGCCGTGCCGATGCGCCGCTTCGGCGCGGAAATCTTCGTGGCGGATCTCATCGGCCTTTCCATGTTGCGCGAATTGGGGCCGCTCATGACGGCCATCCTGCTGGCCGGCCGATCGGGCGCCGCCTTCGCCGCCGAGATCGGCACCATGCAGGTGAACCAGGAGATCGACGCGCTCACCACGATGGGGCTCGATCCGGTGCGCTTTCTCGTGGTCACGCGCATCCTCGCCGCGCTACTGATGACGCCGCTGCTGACGCTTTTTGCCGATCTCATCGGGCTCATGGGCGGTGCGCTCACCATGCAGACCTTCGGGATTCCATACGTCACCTTCATCAAGGAGGTGGACGGGATTGTCGACTTCTCCGATTTCATGGCAGGGTTCGCGAAGTCGTTCGTCTTCGCCATTCTCATCGCGGGCATTGGATGCCTGCGCGGCCTGCAGACCAAGAGCAGCGCCTCCGCCGTCGGCGACGCGGCAACGCGAGCGGTGGTATCAGGCATCATCCTGCTGGTCGTGGTGGACGGCATCTTTGCCGTCATCTATTACCTGCTCGACATATGACAACGCGAGGCGACACCGTCATCCAGGTGGAAAACCTCGCTGCGGGCTACGACGGCCAGGCG
>JBDUCE010000064.1:0-8967 GCA_040003635.1 Betaproteobacteria bacterium | reverse complement strand
GGACCGGCATTATACGCGGCGGCAGCGAGTGCCGGCAGGCGCTCCAGCCGGTCGAGCCAATACTTGAAATAGAACGCACCGAAGCGCGTATTGAGGGTCACGTCGCTGATCTCGCGCCCGCTGAATCCGGGCTGGCCGACCTGCTTCGCGACCCACCGCGCCGTCGCCGGCATCAATTGCATGAGCCCCATCGCGCCGGCGGACGAAACGATGCCCGGATTGAAGCGCGATTCCTGGCGCGCAACGCCGAAAAGAAGCGCCTCCTCGACGGCCTGTTCACGCGCTGCCGCGGCAAACTGCTCCCGGAAAGGCATGAGATACCGCAAACTGAAATCGTGCCGGGCATTGGTCCGCTCCGCGGTATTGATGGCGCGGTCGTAGAGCCCCATCCGGCGCGCGTATTCCGCCGCCACCAGCAACGCATCGTCGTCCATGTTGCGCACTGCGTAGTACCACTCGCGTTGCGACTCGGTGCGCATATCGAGCTCGGCGAGCTTCACTGCCCGGCGGACCTCCGCCCGCGCACCAAAGCCCGAGAGTGCCTCCGGCGGTACGACCTTCGCACCTGCCGCGCGGGGCTCGCGCATCTTGTCTTGCCCCTTGCCCAGTGCTTCGGCTGCCAGCAGGGCGTAGAAGTGATGATCCGCCGACAGCGCGGTGAAGAGCGGAACCGCTTCCGGGCTGCGCCCTCCGGCAGCGAGTGAGCGTGCTTTCCAGTAGCGCCATGCGGGCTCGCTTGCGATCGCCGCGGGCATCGCCTCGATGGCCGAGCGCACGTCGGCCCACGCTCCCACGCGCAGCGCTGCCCGCACGCGCCAGGCGTGCTGGACATCGTTCAACGGCGCCGCCTCCGCCTCGCGGAACCAGTCATTGGCCTGCGGCAACAGCTGCCGGGCGGCATGATAGGCAAGGCGCGCGTTGCCGTACAGCCGGTCGGCTTCGCTCATTCGGCCGCGGGCTTTCTCCCACGGTCCACGCGCGGCCATCGCATCGGTGCGCGCCGCCCGCTCGAGCGCATAAAGTGCCAAGTCCCGCCCGCCCTGCTCCCGCCATCGGAAATCGCCTTTGGCCAGCGCGCGCGCCGGATCGGCATCGACCTGAGCGAAATCACGCGCGCTGATGCGATCCTGCGCCGGCATTTCGCCCGCGATGGCCGCGGCGAGCCGGAAATTGCCCGCTTCGACCGCGAGGCGAAAGCGCGCACGTCTATCGGCAGGGGTGAGCTCCCCCGCACTCAGCAGCGCGGCGAACAGCGGGTCGCACGCGTCAGGCGTTGATTGTCCGGTAAACCAGAGTGCCCGCGCGAGCGCGAGCGCCGCCGCGCCTTCGCTTTGCCGGCGGTGCTGCAAACCATAGCAGGCGAGCTCGACATCCTCACCGCTGGTGGCTCGATACTCGGCGCCGAACGTGCTCCATTCACCCCGTTTGCCCAGTGACTTGAGCCATTCGACGCGCAGCCGATCGGCAAGTGGCGAATCCGGATAGCGCTGCAGGAATCCGCGCACGTCGCCGTCGGCGGTGGTATCGAGGTTGAGCTTCAGCCGCCAGAAATCGACGTACGCTTCCAGCGGGTGCCCGACCAGGCGAGGAGCGAGCTGATCGAGGCGCGTCCGCTCCCCCCGCTCGAACGCGGTACGGGCGGCGATGAAGTCGGCATCGTTATCGGCCGCCGTTGCCGGCTGCGCACCGGAAAACAGGATCGCCATGGCGAGGCCTGCAAGAAGACGCAAGGTTGTGAGCACCTGACCGGAACCTCGTACGCTAAGGAGACAGGCGAATTGTCAGTGACCGCCGCGCGTCATGCAACGATTAACGTGCGTACGGCAGTAAACGCCGACGATCGGCTCCACTTTGCGCAACGATGCACACCTTGAATGATAAAATCGCGCGCACCATCATGGGCCCACCATCCGGAGTCTCGGGCAAGCCGCGCGATGGGGTTCGACCACGACGCGAACAGGAATGATCCGGAAGGAGAGACCGATGGCACAACGCAAGCCGGCGCCCCTTGTCGGCGTCGTAATGGGCAGCGACAGCGATTGGGACATCATGCGCCACGCGGCGGCCCAGCTCGAGGCGTTCGGCGTGGCGTATGAAGCGCGCGTGGTGTCGGCGCATCGCATGCCCGACGAGATGTTCGAGTACGCCGAGGATGCGTTGCCGCGCGGCTTGCGGTGCGTGATTGCTGGCGCCGGCGGTGCGGCACATCTGCCGGGAATGATCGCCTCGAAGACAACGGTGCCCGTCCTCGGCGTGCCGATGCCATCGAAGTACCTGCGCGGGGAGGATTCGCTGCTCTCCATCGTGCAGATGCCCAAGGGAATCCCCGTCGCCACGTTTGCCATCGGCGAGGCGGGCGCCGCCAACGCGGGCCTTTTCGCGATCGCAATGCTGGCGCTGACCGATCCGGCGCTGGCCAGGAAAGTCGCCGCGTTCCGGGTCAAGCAGACCACCGCCGCGCGGGCGATGAAGGTGCCACCGGAAGGCGCCAGACCCGCATCCTGATGAACGCATGACCGGCACCATCGCCCCCGGCGCCTGGCTGGGGCTCCTCGGCGGCGGCCAGTTGGGCCGGATGTTTTGCACGGCGGCGCAAAGCCTCGGTTACCGCGTGGCGGTGCTCGATCCCGGTGCGGACAGTCCGGCGGGAACAGTCGCCGATCGCCACATCCAGGCGGATTATCTCGACAGTGCCGCGCTCGCCGAGCTATCCCGGCTGGCAGCGGGGACCACCACCGAGTTCGAGAATGTGCCCGCGGCCGCGCTCGAATATCTCGCGCAGCATGGCAGGGTCACGCCGCCCGCGGCGTGCGTGGGCATCGCCCAGGATCGCATCCGCGAAAAGGCATTTCTCGAAGAGCACGGGTTCGCAGTCGCACCGTACGCCGTGCTGCGCGACCCGGCCGAGGCGCGCGCTGCGGCCGGTCATCTCATTCCCGGGATCGTCAAGAGTGCGCGCTTTGGATATGACGGCAAAGGCCAGGCTCGCGTGCAGTCGGCCGCCGAAGTCGTCGCTGCGTTCGCGGCGATGGACGGGCAGGCGTGCGTCCTCGAGGCACTCATCGATCTTGCGTGCGAGGTTTCGGTCATCGTCGCGCGCACCGAGCACGGCGATACGGTGAGCTGGCCGGTTGCCGAAAACCGGCACCGCGGCGGGATCCTCGACGTATCCATCGTACCGGCCCGGGTGGCGCCGGCACTCGCCCATGCCGCACGCCACATCGCCACGGGCGTTGCGAAGGCGCTCGATTATCGCGGGGTCCTCTGCGTGGAGCTTTTCGTGACGGGCGAGGGCCGGCTTTTGGTCAACGAGATGGCGCCGCGTCCGCACAACAGCGGGCACTATACGATCGATGCCTGCGTGACATCGCAATTCGAGCAGCAGGTGCGCGTGCTGGCAGGGCTGCCGCTGGGCGACACCCGCCAGCATGAGCCGGCCGTGATGGTGAACCTGCTGGGCGACGTTTGGTATGCGGATGCGCACTCCGCGACGCTGACCGAGCCCGATTGGCGCGTGGTGCTGCGCCATCCGCAAGCCAAGCTGCATCTCTATGGCAAACGCGAAGCGCGCCGCGGCCGCAAGATGGGGCACGTCACGTGTCTAGCCCCGACGCTCGACGAGGCGCTCGATACCGCGCGCACCATCCGCCATGATCTCGGAATATCGGACGCCGGCACCTTGTGACGCCATCGATGCGCCAAGTGCGGTGATGACGACGTACGGCGACGCGGCGATCGCCGCGCTGGTGGATCGCGGCGTGGTCAGGATTTCCGCGTCGGCCTGATCTCGCGTCGCTGCACGCCGATCGGCAGTGCGGCCACCCGTGCGTATTCCGGATCGTCGAACCGGTTGCCTGCGGCGTAATCGCGCGCCATGCCCGTGGCATCGGCACCCCAGAAGAGCGCGTCGCCGATGATAAGCGTCGGCACGCCGAATACACCGCGCTGGATCGCCTCGTCGGTATTGCGGCGCAGGGCGTCCTTCACTTCCGCCGAGGCGATCCGCGCATCCGCGTCAGGGACGCCGAGCTCGCTGATGAGCTCTGCCCATTCGATCGGCAAATCGGGCAAACGCCCGTCGCGCCACACAAAGCGAAAGATGCGGTGAACAGCGTCCGGTGCGCAATCGCAGGCGAGGGCGAGGCGCAACAACGGCAGGGGGTTGAAAGGATGTTCCGGGGGAAATTTGAAGGCAATGCCAAGCTGCCGGGCCTGCCAGACGCAATGACGATACGTGAACGCACGCTTGGCCGGAATTTCGGCCGGACCCTTCTGGCCGTGCGCGGCCAAAAGTCCCGCGAAGAGCACCGGGCGATAGCGTACGCGCAGCACCGGCGCGAGGGTATGCAGCTGCTCGCTTTGCAGGTACGCAAACGGCGAGATGAAGTCGAAATACCAGTCAGCGCTCGTCATGGTGGCTTCCGCCCGAAGAAGATCGCCGGGCAGGAAGCGCTGCGAGCACCGCCCGCTTGTCATCGTCCTCGAGCATGCCCCACACCGCGATCTCGTCGATGGTGCGATAACACCCGGTGCACCAGCCCCTTTTCTCATCCATCACACAAATGCTGATGCAAGGCGAGGCCACGCCGTGCTTGCCCGCGGGCATCGGCATCATGCCACCCTCATGCCGGCGTCGTCGCGCGCGCCGCGAGGGCCCGTGCGACGCGCGAGACGGACGCGCGACCCAGAAAATCCGAAATGTACTGGCCGGCAGCGCGCAGCGCCGTCATGTCCACGCCGGTTTCGATGCCCAGCCCGTCGAGCAGGAACAGGAGGTCCTCGCTCGCCACGTTGCCCGTTGCGCCTTTGGCATAAGGACACCCGCCGAGCCCCGCCACCGCGCAGTCGAAGGTGGCCACCCCCATCTGCAGGGCGGCATAGACGTTGGTCAGCGCCTGTCCGTAAGTATCGTGGAAATGTCCCGCGAGTGCCGCAATCGGGACGTTGGCGACAACACGGCTTACGAGGCCCCGGGTTTGACCCGCGGTGCCGATGCCGATCGTGTCTCCCAACGAGATCTCGTAGGCGCCCAGGCGGTGCAGCGCCGCCGCCACATCCGCGACCCGCGACGCCGGAACAGCGCCTTCGTAGGGACATCCCAGCACGCAGGAAATGTAACCGCGAACGCGAACGCCGTGGGCTCTGGCCGCGGCAAAGATCGGGGCGGCGCGGGCAAGGCTCTCGTCGATGCTGCAGTTGATGTTCTTTTGCGAAAAAGTTTCGGAGGCCGCCACGAACACCGCCACCTCGTCGGCGCCGGCCGCGAGGGCGGCCTCGAAGCCTTTCAGGTTGGGCGTCAGCACCGGATAGCGCACCCCGGGCCTGCGCACGATGCGCCGCATCACTTCCGCGGCGTCGCCCATCTGCGGCACCCATTTCGGCGAGACAAACGAAGTGGCCTCGATGGCGGGCAAGCCGGCGCGCGTGAGCCGGTCGATGAGCTCGACCTTGACCTCCGTGGGCACGATCGCCTTCTCGTTTTGCAGTCCGTCGCGCGGCCCGACCTCGACCAGGCGCACCCGCTGCGGCAGGGAAGCGTTGTCAGCCATGCGTGGTCCGCGTTCTTCGCATCATCGAGGTTGTCCCTGCGGCGTGCATCAATAGCCGAGCGCCCGGTCCACCATCCCCGTGACCGCCTGGCCGCGCTCCAGCAGGCGAATCTTGGCCGCCACTTGCGCCACCGCTTCGGCCACCTGCGTCGCCGCCGAGATGTGCGGCGTCATCGCGATCCGTGGATGATGCCAGAACGGGTGCGCCGGCGGCAGCGGCTCGGTCCGAAACACGTCGAGCGTCGCGCCGGCCAGATGGCCCGCATCGAGCGCCGCGATCAAGGCGTGATCGACCACGATATCGCCGCGCGATACGTTCACGACGTGCGCGCCGCGTGGCAACAGCGCCAGGCGCGCGGCATCGAGGAGATCGATCGTATGCGGTGTGGCCGGCAACAGGCACACCAGGACGCGAGAACGCGAGAGGAGCTGCGGTAGCGCATCCGTGCCGGAGAACGATTCGACGCCGGGAACCTGCTTCGGCTCGCGGCTCCATCCAAGCACCGGATAACCGAGCCCGCGCAAGGCGTCGGCGCACGCGCAGCCCAGCACGCCAAGACCCAGCAAACCCACGGTGAACCGCGCACTCGGCACAGTCGGCAGCGATGCCCAGCGACCCTCATACTGCGCCGATGCATACGCGTTGCGCTGTCGATGCGCGGCGAGCACCGCGAGAGTCACGTACTGCGCCATCTGTTGCGCCATCCCCGCGTCCTCGAGACGGATCACCGGCACATCGGGCGGAAGGTTGGGCAGCCGCAGCAGCGCTTCAACGCCCGCACCGAGGTTGAAGATCGCCTTGGGATTCGCGACGCGGTTGAAGAATTCGGCCGATGGTTTCCATGCCACGACATAGTCCGGCGCGAACGGCACGTCGGGCCATACGGCGATGTCGGCCTCCGGCAGTGCCTGGGCCAGCGCCGCGCGCCACTCATCGGATTGGGCGCGCGCCGTTCGCAACAGGATACGCAGGCGCGCGGGCGGCGGCGCTTCAGGCGGGCTCGGCATCGAGGTCGACGAGATCGGCGCCTTCCAGCACGCGATCACCCACGCCGAAGTGCACGGCTTTGATCACCCCGGGGGCGGGCGCGACGATGGTGTGCTCCATCTTCATCGCCTCGAGCACGATCAGTCCGGTGCCTTTGGCGACACGCGCGCCCGCGGCCACCATCACTGCGACCACGGTGCCCGACATCGGTGCGCGCAGGTGGCCCTCGGGCGCTTCCTCTTCCCCGGCATGCGCCAGCCGATCCACGAGCCGCAACCGGAAGTGTCCACATGGGGCGAAGACATGACGCTCTTCGTCCTTTGGCACGACACTCGCTTGGTAGGCGCCATCGGCAAGCTGCAGTGCGAGCGTGCCCTCATCGCGGCGCATGACCACCGCGGATTGAAGCTCACCATTCGGAAGCGTGACCTGCCATGCCTCGGCCGACCGCCGCACCGACACCACGTGCGAGCGCGTGCCATCGTCGAATTCAAAACGAAGTGCGTGCCGTTGACTGTTGAGCCACCAGGCGTCCGTACGCCGCCATGGCGAATGAGGATCGCCCGCGTCGCCCGGCGCAGCATGCGATGCGTTCTCTGCGATGGCGAGGGCTTCCGCCACCGCGGCCGCGATCAGCACTGGTGCCGGCGTAGGTGTCGCAGGCGCAAACAAGGCCGCCTCGTGCCGGGCGATGAGGCCCGTGTCGACCTCGCCGCTGGCAAACGCGCCCTGGGCCAGGATGCGACCGAGGAACGCGATGTTGGTGGTGACCCCCACGACTTGAAAGCTCGCGAGCGCCGCGGCCAGCTTGCGCACCGCGGCGGGACGATCGCTTGCATGCACCACGAGCTTCGCGATCATGGGGTCGTAGTAGGAAGAGATCTCGTCTCCGGCGCGCACCCCGGTGTCGACGCGCACGCCCGGCGCTGCCGGCGGAGGCTTAAGGTGCGCGATGCGACCGATCGACGGCAGGAATCCGCGCTCCGGATCTTCGGCGTAAATTCGCGCCTCGATGGCGTGTCCACTGATCGACAGCGCCTCCTGTCGCAGCGGCAGCGGCTCACCCGCCGCCACCCGCAATTGCCACTCGACAAGATCGGTGCCGGTAATCATCTCGGTGACCGGGTGCTCGACCTGCAAGCGGGTGTTCATCTCCATGAAATAGAACGTGCCGTCGCGCGCGAACGTGTTGCCGGCGATGAACTCGACCGTGCCGGCCCCGACATAGCCGATGGCCGTGGCAGCGGCCACAGCGGCCTTCCCGAGGGCGCCGCGCTGGGCCACGGTGATGCCGGGGGCCGGCGCTTCCTCCAGCACTTTCTGGTGGCGTCGCTGCACCGAGCAGTCACGCTCGAATAAATGCAGCGCGTTGCCGTGGGTGTCGGCAAACACCTGCACCTCGATGTGCCGGGGCGCGATCAGATATTTTTCGAGCAGCACGCGATCATCGGCGAAGGCGGATTTGGCTTCGCGCTGTGCTGAGGCAAGCGCGGCGGCAAAATCTTCCGCGCGCTCGACGATTCTCATGCCCTTGCCGCCGCCGCCCGCGGTGGCCTTGATCAGCACCGGAAACCCGATCAGCGCTGCTTCCTGCGCCAGATGCGCCGGATCCTGGTCATCGTCGTGAAAGCCGGGCACCAGCGGCACGCCGGCCTCGCCCATGATGCGTTTTGCTGCCGATTTGGACCCCATCGCCGCGATCGCCGCGGGAGGCGGCCCCACGAACACCAGCCCGGCCGCCGCACATGCACTCGCAAACGCCGCGTTTTCGGACAGGAACCCGTACCCCGGATGAACCGCCTGCGCCCCGGCACGCTGGGCAATCGCGATGATCGCGTCGCCGTTGAGATAACTTTCCCGCGGCGGCGGGGGCCCCAGGCGAAACGCTTCGTCGCAGGCTGCGACATGCATGGCGCTGGCGTCGGCATCCGAAAACACGGCGACGGTCCGGATACCCATTCGCCGCGCGGTGCGCGCGACCCGGCAGGCAATCTCGCCGCGATTGGCGATCAGGATCTTGTCAAACACCGCGTTTCCCCGGCCGCGCGACATCGGTTGTCGATGCCGCCGGCGCGTCCGGCGTGCGCGCGCCTCCAAGCCGGCGAAAGATGCGAGCCACGAAGCGCCACAGCTTCGGTACCAGCCAGAGGGTCAACGCCACGATGAAGACCAGCACGATCAACGCCGCGAGGGGATGCATGAAGCCCAGCCACAGGATGGTGCCCACCGCGAGATCTTCGCCGAACGATGCTGCCCAGTTGGAGAAAGGTTCCGGCGAGGTATTGATCATCGCGCGGGTGCCCGCCTTGGCGAAATGCGCACCGGCAGCGAGGCTGCCTCCCAGGATTGCGGCGGCAAAGGTTCCGGCACTGGGCGCATCGCTGAATACGCTCGCGGCCAACGCGGCGCCGGCTGGAATGCGGATGAACG
>JBDUCE010000455.1:0-2679 GCA_040003635.1 Betaproteobacteria bacterium | reverse complement strand
ACAAGAAGCGCGATATCTTTTGCGATATCGCCAACGGCGCCGACGATCTTGCCGCTGCAACGGATTACATTCTCGGGATACGTGGAAGACAGAGCTTCCTCACCTACGGGATTTCCTCCGGCGCCTTGCGGGCGGCACTATTTGCGCAGCGGCACCCCGACCGGGTGGCGAAGCTTGCGCTGGATGCCTACGTCTGGACGGGGCAAGGTGCGCCGACCCTCGAGCAGCGCCGCAAGAAGCTGCCCGAGTTCATGGCGAAGAAGCGCCGCCCGATCGACCGCGCATTCGTCTATTCCATCTTCGAACGCGATCACCCCGATTGCGCCGAAAAGCGCGTGGTCGATGCTTTTGCCGACGCCATCCTGGCGCTCGACGACTCCATGCCCAATGGGACGTACATCGACATGTGCTCGAAGCTGCCGGTCAACGATCCGGAAAAAATCACGATGCCCACGCTCATCCTGCGCGGCCAGTATGACGGCATCGCGTCCTTCGATGACCTGATCGAATTCTTCAAGCGGCTGCCCAATCCCGACAAGCAATTCACGGTGATGGCGGGCATTTCACATGCGAGCTTCCAGCAAAGGAATTACCTCATGGTGTACCACATCCTGCATTCGTATTTCACGCGCCCGGCGCCGGCCTATCCGGGCGAGGCTCACCAGGGCCTCATGCGTGCGAGCGGCCCCTGAAGTGCCATCGCACCCGCGAGGCGGTGAAGACGAAGGCCGCACGCTCATCGCCGTCCGAGCGACCAGCACGCAATCATGACGCGGCTGGTCGCGCCTGTCTGCGCACGGTGCTCGCCGCAACCACAGTGCCCTTTCTCGCGAATGCCTCGTGATTGGCTTCGATGTCGTCCGGGTCATACAGATAGTTGACCGTCATCCCGTGCCCCTGCAGCAGTCCCTTGGGCGATGGGTCACCGAGGAAGTTGATGCGCTCGAGTCGCGCGCCATTGCCCAGATGAAACCGGGCGACCCGGTCAACCGGTTTGCCCGACGCCGTTCGGGCTTCGAGCAGATACCGCGCGGCAGCCGGTAACAATGCCCTGCGCACGAGCTCGGATTTAGTCGGGTCTTCCGGCCAGTCCGGCTGGTCCAGAAGCATGAGGATGGCGCGCTCGTACTTGGTCAATACCGACGAGTCGGCGGCGCGCCGCATTTCCGCCAGCCAAGGCGCGAATCCGGGCATGGGCGACAAAGTAACAAAGGTTCGCAGCTTGGGCATCTCCCGCTTCAGGTCCTCCACCACCTGCTTGATCAGAAAATTCCCGAACGAGATACCGCGAAGCCCTTCCTGGCAATTGGAGATGGAGTAGAAAACCGCCGTCGTCGGCTGACCCGCGGCGATGGGAGCGCGATCCTCCGCGAGAACGGCGCGGATCGATCCGGGGATTTCCCGAGTGAGCGCGATTTCCACGAAAATCAGTGGCTCATCGACAAGCTGCGGATGGAAGAAGGCGAAGCATCGCCGGTCGGGAGGCGCCAGCCGGCGTCGCAAGTCGTCCCAGTCGCGGATGGCATGGACAGCCTCATAGCGAATGATCTTTTCGAGCACGATCGCCGACGTTGACCAGTCGATCCTCCGCAGGACGAGAAACCCGCGATTGAACCACGATGAAAGCAGATGAACGAAGTCGCCGTCGACGGCGTCGAGATCCGCATTGCGCTCGCGAAGCTCGAGCAGCTTGGTCCGCATCGCGATCAGGGTGCGCGTGCCGCCGGGGGAAAGGTTGAACCGGCGAAAGAGCTCCTGACGCCGCGGCTCTGCAGCGGCATGCAACTCCATCACGCTGTGGGCACCCGGCTGCCTTCGGTACTCGGCGATTGCGCGCTCCAGGCGTTCAGGGTCCGGCCCGAAATGGTCGGCCAGCATCGTCAGAAACGCCTCCTGGTCCGTCGGGTTCGACGCGCTCCACCGATCGAGAATCGTGCGCGCAAGCGCAACGCCTGAGGCTTCACCTCGCGTCGACAACAGCACCTCGCACATCGTATGGAGGCCAGCGTGGGTTTTGTTCAGGTGGTGCCGACGGCCCAGGGAGCGTCCGCGTTCGGCGATCTGGAGCATGCCGGTGATGAGTTTGCTGGTCATGAGCAGCCGTGAATCAGCGAAGTCCACGCACAACCCGTGCGCGGGATTGCAAACAAGTGTTTCTGCACGCACATACCAGCGAACTGCTCGAAAAACCGCACGGTGCGCACCGGCAGGCCGGTGCACGCGAACCCCGCGTCTGCGACACACGGGCAGCCGGAACCCGAATGCGAGCTCGATCGCAGCAACCCGGATCCGGCAGCCGCTGCTACTTCAATACGTTGCTCGCCTGCGACTGTGCAATCAGGGCATCCGCATCTTCCGGCAGCAAGAATCCTTGCTTGACCGCATTGGCAGCGGCCGCCGTGACGGCAGCGACATAGCCATCGTGATTCCTGTAACGCTCGACGAGCGACAACCGCGGGTCGCCGGTGGCAACGCGTTCGGCGCTGGTCCTGGCGAACGGGATCATGCCCCCGACATAGTCGCAGATTTGGCTCTTGTGAAAAGGCCTGGCACCGTCGGCCGTTATGTTCCAGCCCAGGCAGGTCCCCAGCGCAGCATCTCCGCCGCGATTGACGATTCGTCCCAATACCGGCCCGACCACCGAAGACCCGTTGGCATTCCTGGCTACCGGAACCTTGA
>JBDUCE010000454.1:0-2679 GCA_040003635.1 Betaproteobacteria bacterium | reverse complement strand
TCGCGTCCTGGTCGCCGAGCCAGTCGGAGCCCTTGATCGTGTCGTACATGTGCCACAGCCAGTTGTCTTCGGCCATGTTGCCGAGCGAGGCACCGATGCCGCCCTGCGCCGCCACCGTATGCGATCGCGTCGGGAATACTTTCGACAGCACGGCCACCGTGAGTCCGGCTTCGCTCAATTGCAACGACGCGCGCATGCCGGCACCGCCGGCGCCGATCACGATGGCGTCGAACTTTCGCACCGGAAGGGTCGACGGCGTCATCGTCCGCCCCATAGCAACTGGAGGGTCCAGCCGAAATACACGACCAGCACCGCGATCGAGATCACCTGCACCGCGACGCGCATCCCGACCGGCTTGATGTAGTCCATGTAGATGTCGCGCACGCCGATCCAGGCGTGATAAAGGAGCGCGACCATGAACAGAAAAGTCACCAGCCGGAACGGACCGTTGGCGAAGAGGGCAGTCCAGAGCGCGAAGTCGAGGCCCCCGTTCCACATGAGGATGGCGAGGAAGAAAACCGTGTAGATCACCATGATCACGGCAGTGACCCGCTGGGCGAGCCAACCCATGGACCCATAATGGGCGCCGGTCGTCTGGCGAAGCGGCCGATTCACCACAGTCGCGCCCCGAGGATCAAAGTCAGGGCGAGGCTCACCACCAGCACGATCGCGCTGGACCGGCGGGCCGGGGCGAGGTCGTCGCCGATGTGAAGGTCGAGGAGCAGATAGCGTATGCCCGCGCAGAAGTGATGCAGGTAAGCCCACACCAATACCAGCAGCACGAGCTTGACCCATGGCGACGCGACCCAATCCCGGACCTGCCCGAACGCTTCGGGCGACGTCCGGGTCGCGTCGACGGCGAACAGGAGCACCGGAATGCCGAACAGGAACAGCAGGGCGCCGCTGACGCGGTGAAGGATGGAAATGATCGCCGGCAGCGGCTGCCGGATCGCGACGAGGTTCAGGTAGACCGGGCGAGGCTTGACCAAGAGATGCTCGACGACAGGACAATGAGGGCGCCGCAAGACCAGGACGCGGGCCGCGCTGGTTCACGCAAGCTCGCGCTGGTTCGCGCAGTATCGTTTGGTGCACCGCACGAAATTATAGCGCGTCGGTCCCCTCGCCGCCACCGCGGGCAACCCTTCCTTGACGCTCACGCACGCGCTTCAAGGCTTCAACCGAGGATGTTGAGGTAATGGTGCTGCCGGGTGGTGCAAAGGCCGCGCCGGAGCTCCACCGGACGATCGCCGAAGGTAAAGGTCACGCGGTCGACGGCGAGGAGTGGCGTTCCCGGCTCAATGGCGAGAAGCCCCGCAGTGGCACGGTCGGCGCAGACGGCACGAAGCCGTTCTTCCGCCTTGAGCATGCGCACGCCGAACTGGGTCTCGAACAGGCCGTACATCGAGCCGTGATAGTCCATCACGCGGTCCTTGGTCAGGCCCTTGAAAAGCGACGCCGGCAGGGTGATGTCGTCCAGTACGACCGGCTTGCCCCCATACTCGAGCAATCGGCGCAGCAGCAGCACCGGCTCCCCCGCCTTGAGACCGAGAAGGCGCGCTGCTTCGGCGCCGGCCTTGCCGCGCCGCACCTCGAGGAGTCGACTGGCGGGATACTCATCCTGCCCGTCGTCGCCGCGGATGCGCAGGAAGCGGAAGGCCGAGGCGGTGTCCTCCGTGTGGGTGGCAACGAACGTTCCCTTCCCCTGCCGGCGCACCACCAGATTGCCGGTGGCAAGCGCCTCGATGGCCTTGCGCACCGTCCCCTGCGCCACCTTGAATCGCGCAGCGAGCTCGGTCTCGCTCGGAATCGCCTCGCCGGGTCGCCATTCCCCCGCTTCGAGGCTTCTTTCGAGCGCCGCCTTGATCTGGAGATAGAGCGGTTGAAACGAAGGAGCGGGAGTGGGCATGGCGTGGGAGGGTGGCGGCCGCATTATCGGCACCGGCGCGGCGCGCTGTCCATCCCGTATCTTATATCATCTATAAGATATAGGACATCGTTGACACCCAACCTGCCGCAGCCCTACAATTCAGCACGCATCGGCGTTCCGGGAGCACGGCGCCGCACACGGCAACCCGCACGCTGACCATCGATCCATTATGCCCGCGCACACCTTCGGCACGCGCCCTTGCACGCCCCTCCTTGAGGAGACCCAGGCATCATGAAGAGCCCCGTTCGCGTTGCCGTCACCGGCGCCGCCGGCCAGATCGGCTACAGCCTCCTGTTTCGCATTGCCGCGGGCGACATGCTCGGCCCGGACCAGCCGGTAATCCTGCAGATGCTCGAGCTGCCGATGGACAAGGCCCAGGCGGCGCTCAAGGGCGTGATGATGGAGATCGACGACTGCGCGTTCCCGTTGGTCGGTGGCATGGTCGGCACCGCCGATCCGCGCCAGGCGTTCAAGGACGCGGACTATGCCTTGCTCGTCGGTGCCCGGCCGCGCGGCCCGGGCATGGAGCGCAAGGACCTGCTGCTCGAAAACGCCAAGATCTTCACCGCCCAGGGCGCCGCGCTCAACAAGGTTGCTTCGCGTGACGTCAAGGTGCTGGTCGTGGGCAACCCGGCCAACACCAATGCATACATCGCGATGAAGTCGGCGCCGGACCTCAAGCCGCAGAACTTCACCGCCATGCTGCGCCTGGACCATAACCGCGCATTGAGCCAGCTCGCCACCAAGGCCGG
>JBDUCE010000063.1:0-8996 GCA_040003635.1 Betaproteobacteria bacterium | reverse complement strand
CGGTCAGCGTCGCAAGGGCAATCCAGGTTTGAGGGTCGGTCAGTAGCTCGAGCATCGGGTCGCGGTATCTGGGGGTCGAAGACAGATGCTACCGCAGACAGGCAATTCGCCAGCATCGGAGCCTTGTCCCACAGCGTTGCGCCGCAAGCCGGCACGGGCGCAGGCCGCTTCAATCACTGCGCAGGGATGACTCTTCCGGTCGCCGGATCGACATAACTTGCGCCGGAGCGCATCCACATCGTGCCGGTGAGCGGATCGACCAGGCGATCACCGGCCGGCGCCAGCACATGTCCAGTGGATGGATCCGCTACCGGACCAAGGGATGGCAATGTTGCGCCGGAGAGCGGACCGGAAGGCGAGCCGAGCAAGGGTCCGCGCATGCCGCGCACCTCGGCTCCCAGCGGCGCCGTGGGGTAATTCGGGGTTCGTGGCACCGCGCCATCGACGCTGCCCGTCGCTGATTGCGGCGAGAGCCGATGCCGGGAACGCGCCGCGGGGCGATCGCGATGGTGGCTCGCCTCGGGTTCGCGCCGCGTCTGCTCGCCGTCGCGGCTGGCTGCGACATTCATTTCAACGCGGTCGACGGCAATCGGTCGCGCCGGCGCACCGGCGCACGGCTGCGTTGAATAGGTCACGGGTGCACCTGTTTCGGTGCAGCCATAGAGCCCGGCTGTCCCGCCCGCGGACGCCGCGAGCGCAAGAATGACCGCGATCAATGCCGTCGGGAGTTTCATGGAAAGGAACGGTAAATGAACAATCGCGGGGTCGGCACTAGGAATGCACGCCGCGCCAGTATCATTGCGCAATGGTACCGCTCCCGGCCGCCCCCGACCCAGCGCTCGTCGTGCCTTCGACGCGCGCACTCTTCTTCGGGTTCCTGCAGGTCGGCATCTCCGGTTTCGGCGGCGTGATGCCGTTTGCCCACCGGATGCTGGTCGAGCGGGAGCGTTGGATGACTGAGCGCGAGTTCGTCGACGTGCTGTCGTTGTCCCAGTTCCTGCCGGGCCCCAACATCGTGAACATGTCCATCATCGTGGGACGCCGCTTCGGCGGTCCCGGCGGCGCTGCGGCGGCATTCACAGGCCTCATCTTCATGCCGTTCCTGATCATCATCGCGCTGGGCGCTGCCTATTCGGCGTTCGGGCAACTGCCGCATGTACGCGAAACGTTCGCCGGAGTCGCCGCGGGTGCAGCGGGTCTCGTGATCGCCATGGCCATGCGCATGGCACGACCACTGCGCCGCACGTCCTGGCAGGTCGGTATCGCCATGGTGGCGTTCGTCGCCATTGCCTTGTTCCGCTGGCCGTTGCTGGGGGTCCTCTTCGGCCTCGCTCCCGTGGCGTTGCTGCTCGCCGCAAGGGAGAAGCCACCATGAGTGACGCCGGCATCCTCGCCGAGCTGGGGCGGCAATTCACGGTACTGTCGCTCCTTTCCATCGGTGGCATCAACTCCCTGATTCCCGAAATCCACCGGCAGATCGTCGAGCTCAAAGGATGGATGACCGATGCGCAGTTCAGCGAGCTCTTCGCCATCTCGCAGGCAGCGCCGGGCCCCAATTTCCTCATCGTCACCTTGATCGGTTTTTTTGTGGCCGGGTGGCCGGGCGCGGTGATCACAACGATGGCCATCTGCGCGCCCTCGTCCGCGTTGACCTATGTCGTCGCCCACCTCTGGGACCGCTTTCGCGAAGCACGATGGCGGATCATCATCCAGCGCGCCCTCGCGCCATTGACGGTCGGCCTCATGTTCAGCTCCGGTTATGTGTTGACCCGCGCCTCCGATCACGGCGTGCTCGCCTATGCCATCACCGCAGCGAGCGCCGCGACGATGTTGTGGACGCGCGTGCATCCGCTCGCGGCGCTGGCGGTTGCGGCCGCATTCGGTGCCGCCGGCGTGCTCTGACGGCACGCGTCCCGCCTGTTCGCTGCGACGCTTCATTTGGCATTGAGCAGATTCGAGGGTGAATACTGGTCGGTCAGGATGCGCGCGTTGGCCTGCCACGTTCGCTCGGTGGAAAAAAGCGGCAACAGCCACGTCTTCTCCACGCCCAGGCGCATGAGGCGTGTATCGAGCATGTCAGCATTACGAGCGAGGTCCGTGCGCGACGGCAGTCCCCCGAGCCGGGTGAGGATCACGCGGTTGTTGGATTCCAGATTGAAGAACGTGCCGAAAACGGCTTCGTAGGTCACCGATTCGTGGTGGTAAAGCCGGCTGCCCGAAAACGTATTGGCGGCGACCACGCCGCCATCGCCGAGCAATCCCTTCACCTCCTGCAGGAACTCCCGTGTAAGCAGATGCTCCGGGATGTATTCATGATCGAAGGCGTCGAGCATGACCAGATCGTAGCGCTCCCCTTTTTTCAATGCCCGCTTCACGAACACCCGCCCATCCTCTTCATGCACGCGCAGCTTCGGCCCCTTCCGAAAGCCAAAAAAGCGCTCGGCCACCCGCGTTACTGCGGCGTCGACTTCGACGATGTCGATGTCGGCGCCGGGCAACACGCTGTTGAGGGCGCTCGGCAGCGTGCCCCCGCCCAGGCCGACGATCAGGATGCGCCGCGGTGACGGATTGAGATAGAGCGCGCCCATCATCATCCGGGTGTAGTTGAACACCAGATGCTCGGGCTCCTGCAACGACTGGCAGGATTGACGTCCGGCGTTCTGGCCGCGCAGGAATTTCATGCACCGCACGCCGTCGTTCTCGGTGACGAAGATGTTGCGGTAGAGCGATCGCTCGGTGTGGATCGTCTGCTGCGCCCACGCTGGGGTCGCCGCCGCCAGCAGCGCGGTCACGACGACCAGTGCACGGTTATCGATCCAGCGCATTGGCCTTCCTTCCCACGGTCATCGCAAGGAGGCCGAGGACGAAGGAGATCGCCGTCAGGCCGACCAGAATCTCCTGGATTTCGAAGATCAGCACCAGATAGAACGACGTGGCCAGCGTACCGGCTGCGCTGCCCAGGGTCGACATGAAATAAAGCAGTCCCGCGTAATGGCCGGACAGCCGGTATTCATTGACCAGGAGACGCACGGCGTAAGGCGACACCATCCCGCACAGGACAACGGGTGCGAAGAACAGGATCGTCACCGCAAGGAGCGAACCGTAACGCGGGTCGTGGACGAGGTCGAACATCCGGTCCAGCGCGGCGTCACCCATCAGGATGACGGGGATGGTGGCGACGGCGCTTGCCACGAGCAGCGTTGCCAGCCGCAGCAGCGTGGGATTGTGAACGGAAAAGCGTCCGCCCAGGAGATAGCCCAGGCTGAGCGCGAGCATGAAAACCGTGATGATCCCGCCCCAGACGTGGATACTGTTGCCGAAGCTCGGTGCCAGAATCCGTCCGCTCAGAAGCTCGATCGCCATGACGAAAAACCCGGACCATGCCGCGATCGCGAATACCAGGGCGCGTTGCATCGATTCTCCCGATTGAGCGGTTCGACCGAACGCCACGCGCCGGGCTGGAGCCCATTATCGATCCTTGCCGCCGGCGTGCAGGCCGGTCGTTTACGCACCACCGTTCATCTCACCTGAATCCCGGTGTCCGTTTGCGGTTATATTCACGGCCTCGATCCCATAAGACCGCGATGACCGCCACCGTACTGCTCGTCTCCACGGCCACGCGCTGGCTCGGTACCGCCCGGATTCCGCGCGGTCTCGCCAAGGCCGGTTTCGAGGTGGCGTTGCTGACCCCGCGCAATTCATTGGCCGAAAAGAGCCGCTACGTCGCCCGGATCGGCTATCTGTCCGACGTCACCAATCCATTGCAATGGGTGAGTGCCTTTGCCGGAATGGTCAAGGCCACTGCGCCGCAGATCGTCGTGCCCTGCGACGAGATGGCCTTTCGGCTGCTGCAAATGCTCGCGCTCTCGCCCCCGGACAACCTGCAACCCGCGCTGCATCTCGAGCTCGCGGCGCTCATCAGGGAGTCGCTCGGCAATCCGGCCCATTACCGCGTAAGCGTCGACAAGACCCTCTTGCCCGCCGCCGCCGCCGCGCTCGGCGTGCGGGTGCCGGCGCATCGAAGTATTGCATCCCTCGCGGAAGCAAAGGAGTTTACAAAGGAACATCCATACCCGGCCGTGCTCAAGCGCCGCCACGGGTTTGCGGGTCACGGAGTGGCCGTGTGTGCCGATGTCGATGACCTCACTGCCGCGTGGAACCGGCTTTGCGTACCGGAACCGTTGACGCTCGAGCGCGAATCGGGTCCGGTGCTATTGATGCAGACGTTCGTGCGCGGCGCCACGGTGTCGCGCTCGACGGTGGCATGGCGGGGGCGGTCTCTGGCGGGAACCAGCCGCGAGCGGCTCATGATGAATCCGCCGCAAACGGGCCCGGCGACGGTCGTGCGCTACATCCACCAGCCCGAGGTCGCCCGTTTTTCGGCAATGTTGGTCGAGGGTTTCGGAATGAGCGGCTTTTCCGGGATCGAGTTCCGGGTGGAGCAGGCGACCGGCGCGGCGTATCTTCTCGAAATCAACCGGCGCATTACGCCCGGAGCCCCCACGAGCGATCTCGTGGGCATCGACTTGTGTGCCGCGTTGCATGCGGCGGTGACCGGCGGCGAATCGAGCGTGCCCTACGACGTGCCGCCGGGGACCGATCGCATCGTCGTCCGCTTCCCGCAGGAGTGGCTGCGCGATCCCGAAAGCCCGTACCTCTGCGGATACCCGATCGACGCGCCATGGGACGACCCCGACGTATTCGAGGCGATGCTCGCCATGCGCAAGGAGCACTGATGCGAACGTCCGGCTGGCACACGAAACACGCTCTCGCGTCTTGCGCGGCACTCGCCGCGTTCTTCTGCACGCCGCATGCCACGCCTGCCGCGGAGTTTGAACGGTATCCCAGCCACACCGTGCGCATCATCGTCTCGTTCCCCGCAGGCGGAGCGATGGATTCGCTCGCGCGCGTGCTGGCACCGGAGCTGTCGCGCGGCTTGGGCCAGCCGGTGCTGGTGGATAATCGTCCGGGCGCCACCGGCAGCATCGGCACGGCGGTCGCTGCCAAGGCGGCGCCTGATGGCCACACCGTGCTGTTCGCGTCGAATTCAGGGTTGGTCGCTCCCGCCACTGCTGCGGCGTCAACGGACCTCATCCAGGATTTCGTCGCCGTGACGCGCCTCGTCAATCTGCCGATCCTTATCGCCTGCTCGCCTTCGCTGCCCGCCGCGACCCTGCCTGAGCTCGTGGCGCTCGCGCGGCGCGAGCCAGGCCAGCTGTCCTATGCGACGAGCGGCATCGGCACCATGTCGCACATGATGGCCGTTGCTTTTTCGCGTCGCGCCGGCATCGAGCTCACGCATATTCCATACGGCGGTAACCGACCGGTGCACCAGGACGTGCTGTCCGGTGAGGTGCCGCTGATGATGGCTTCCACGGGTAGCCTCGAGGGACTGGTGCGCAGCGGGCGCGTCCGTGCGCTCGCGATCTCGAGTGCACGACGCAGCCCGACCTTCGCCGACGTTCCCACCATTGCCGAATCGGGCTTTCCCGGATTCGAGATGGTCTCATGGTACGGAGCATTCGTGCCCGGGGGCACGCCACCGGAGATCGTCGACCGGCTGCATCGTGAATTCGTGCGCGCCATGCAAGCGCCGCTGGTCCGCGAGCGTTTGGCAAGCCTCGGCATGGAGCCGGTGGGCAGCGCCCCGGCGGAGTTCGCCAGGGAGCTCAAGGACGAAGCCGTGCGTTGGTCAGCGCTGGTGCGCGATGCCGGTGCGCGGCCGCAATGATCGGCGCTCCGCAAACGAGCCGTCGCGCGCGTTTTAGGACAACCCGCTCTCCGGCCGAGCGTTAACGCGCTCCTGCACCGGTGACACGCCACACGCTGTTGCCGACGTCATCGGCGACCAGCAACGCGCCCTGCTTGTCGATGGCCACACCCACGGGGCGGCCATGCGCATCGCCTTCATCGCTTACAAAGCCCGTCAGGACATCGATGGGCGGGCCGGCAGGTCTGCCGCTGCTGAACGGGACGAAGATCACCTTGTAGCCGCTGCGAGGCTTGCGGTTCCACGACCCGTGTTGTCCCACGAACATCCCGTGCCGGAATTGCGCGGGCAACGCGCTCGCGAGCGCCGACGACGCAAGACCGAGTGATGCCGTGTGCGGACCGAGCGCGTAATCGGGCGCGATTGCGGTGGCCACGAGATCCGGGCGTTGCGGCTTGACCCGCTGGTCGACATGCTGGCCGTAGTAGGCATAGGGCCATCCGTAAAAAGCGCCCTCGCGTACCGACGTCAGGTAATCGGGCACGAGATCGCTGCCGAGCTCGTCGCGCTCGTTCACCACGGTCCACAGCGCTCCGCTGTCGGGCTCCCAGGCAAGACCATTAGGGTTGCGCAAGCCGGAAGCAAATACGCGATGCTCGCCGGTCCTGGCATCGACTTGCCAGATGGCCGCGCGGCCCTCCTCGTTCGCCATGCCGTTCTCGGCCACGTTGCTGTTGGAGCCGACGGTGACGTAGAGCTTGCTGCCATCGCCACTGGCAATGATGTTCTTGGTCCAGTGGTGGTTGATCGGTCCGGCGGGAAGCTCGACGACCTTGACACCCGTCGCGGTGATCCTGGTTTCGCCCGCCTTGTACGGAAAGCGCAGGACGGCATCGCTGTCGGCAACATAAAGGTCGCTGCCCACCAACGCCATGCCGAAGGGTGACGTAAGACCTTCCAGAAACGACGCACGGATGTCGGCGATGCCGTCACCATCGGTGTCACGCAGAAGCGTGATGCGATTGGCGCTCGGTACCCCCGCCCCCGCTTTCCTCATGACCGCCTTCATGATCCAACCCTTGATGCCCTTGCCGTCCCCGGGCTTCGGAGGCGCATTGGTTTCGGCGACCAGCACGTCGCCATTGGGCAGGACCATGAGCCAGCGCGGATGATCGAGCGCATCTGCGAATCGCGTCACCGTCATCCCGGCCGCAGCGGTTGGCTTGCCATTGCCGGACCAACCTATGGCTGGGGCGATATGGACGGTGGGAATCAAATCGTGGACCGGGGCCGGAAGCGTAGGATTCGGGCCGGTACCGTCGTTCACCTGCAGCAGCGCCACGTCGCCGCAACCGGCCAAGGCGACCGTCAGGGAAGACATCAACACGAGGGAATTGGGACGCAAGGCTGCTCCTTGGGACACGACACGATGCAGGCGCGCTGCGGCACAGGCAAGCCGCGGTCGATGATGGGTTGGATGAAATTGCAGTGCCGACGTTCCCCACGATGCACGCGCGCCAAAGCTATGAGCCATCCTGCAGACTCGATCGTCTTCGGCATCTCCGTCCGGCGCGGGCGCAAATAATTACATGCCTGCCCGCGCGCCACGCCGCTACGGCGCTTGGCGCACGCGACCGCACGAGGTTATGCTTGGCGTGGGACTTTCGCCGCGCCTTCGTGCGTCCGTGGCGCGGCATCGGAGAAAACGTTGAGCAAAAGACTCGCGCTGCCAATGGCGGCGCTGACGCTCGTGGTCGCATTGGCGGGAATCGCCTTTCCGGCGCGGGCGCTGTTCGATCCCTCGAAGGAATACGTGGAGTCGCCGCCGGTCGCGGCAAGATACAAGGATCCGGACGTCGATATCCCGACGCCGGCATTCAGGCGAGGCAAGACCGATTTCACGAACCAGGATGAGCTCCTGGGCTTCATTGATGATCTCGCCCGCCGCGCTCCGGATGTCCGGGTCCGCGGCGCGGGTCTAAGCCAGGAGTCTCGCGCCATACCTCTGCTCGTCTTTTCGCGGCCGGCGGCGAGCAGCGGCGGTGATCTCATCAGGAATGGAAAGCCGACGGTGCTCATCATCGGCCAGCAGCACGGCAATGAACCCGCCGGCGGCGAGGCCGCGCTCGCCCTGGCAATGAAGCTCGGCGCTGGAGAGCGCGCCGGGATTCTGGATCACATCAATGTGCTGATCGTGCCGCGCGCCAATCCGGACGGCGCATTTCATTTCGTGCGCGGCCTCAAAAACGGCGGCGACGTCAATCGCGATCACCTGCTCGGGAACACGCCGGAAGGGCAGGCTCTTGGACGCGTGTTTGTCGAATACCAGCCGGATGTCGTGCTCGACTGCCACGAATTCGGCGTCAAGCTCCGGTGGTACGAAAAATTTCAGGCGTTGCAGGGATACGACGCCTTGATCCAGTACGCCACCGTGCCGAATCTGCCGCAGGCGCTGACGGACGCGTCGGAAGCGCTTTTTCGAATGCCGCTGTTGCAAGCGCTCGAACGCGCGGGGCTCCGCCACTCCTGGTATTACACGACGGCCTACGACGTCAACGACCGACAGGTGTCCATGGGCGGCGTGGTTCCGGATACCGGGCGCAATATTGCGGGACTGCGCAATGCCATCAGCTTCCTGATCGAGACGCGCGGCGTGGGCATCGGCCGCGCGCATTTCAAGCGGCGCGTCCACACCCATCTGGTGGCGATGGAATCGATCTTGGACTCCACCGCCGGGCAGGGGCCCGCATTGCTCGCGTTGGGGCGCGCCGTGCGCAAGGACGTTGCCGAAGCAGCGGGCAAGGGCGTGATCGTCGTATCCGGCATCGCAGCGCTGGGTAAGCAGAGGCTGGAGATGATCGACGCGGAGAGTGGTGCAGACAAGCCGGTAGAGGTGCAATGGCGATCCGCGCTGGAGATAGAGGCACGCCTCATCCGCGCGCGTCCCGCCGGCTACCTGCTCGCCGGCACGCAAACAGCAGCCGCCGCGCATTTGCGCGCACTCGGTGTGTCGGTGCTCCGCCTGCGTGACGACGCGCAGTTCAAGGGCGAGCGTTATCGCATCGTCGCCACGCAGGACGCTAAAAAAGACGACGTGCGGCGCAATGACGAGGAAGGAAGCGCCGACATCGTCAAGGTCACCACCGAAACCGAATCCACCGAGCTGTCGGCGGTGGCCGGCGCATTCTACGTGCCGCTCGACCAGCCGCTGGCGAACCTGGTCATTGCGGCTCTCGAACCCGAGCCGCAAAGCAGCTATGTCTCGAACCGGCTGGTGACCCTTCCG
>JBDUCE010000453.1:0-2689 GCA_040003635.1 Betaproteobacteria bacterium | reverse complement strand
GAGTTCGACGTGCAGGCCCAGGTGCTCCTGCGCACCCGGGAAAAGCTGGAGGCGCTGGAACTGCGTCTCGCCGAGCTCGAAGCGCGGCTGGCGCCGGGGGCAAACGCTCCGGCAGCGTCGGTTCCGCCCCCCGCGTCGCCCTGACCGCGGCGAGGACCAACGAGCACCCGCGCGATTACGGCGAGCCCCACGCATGGCGCTCGCCGTTGTCTTTTCCCGCGCCCTGGCCGGCGTCGACGCACCGTTGGTGGTGGTCGAGGTTCACCTGTCGGGCGGGCTGCCCGCGTGCAATGTGGTCGGACTCCCGGAGACCGAGGTCAAGGAAGCCCGCGACCGGGTCCGCGCCGCGTTGCAAAATGCCCAGTTCGATTTTCCGGCGCGCAAGATCACGGTGAATCTGGCGCCGGCGGATCTGCCCAAGGAGTCCGGTCGCTTCGATCTGCCCATTGCCCTGGGTATCCTGGCGGCGACCGGCCAGATCCCCATGTCCACCCTCGGCAGTTACGAGTTCGCCGGCGAGCTTGCGCTGACCGGCGCCTTGCGGCCCGTCCGCGGCGCATTGCCGATGGCACTGGCGGCGTGTCGTGATGGCCGCGCCTTCATCCTGCCCGAATCGAGCGCCGATGAGGCCGCGCTGGTGCGCGACGCCGTAGTCCACGGCGCGAAGGATTTGCTTGCGGTATGTGCCCACCTTTGCGGCCGCACATTGCTGCCGCGCGTACCGCCGCGCGCGCCGCCATTCACGAACGCCGGCGCGGGTAGCGATCTCGCCGACGTGCGCGGCCAGCCCCAGGCGAAGCGTGCGCTCACCATTGCCGCCGCTGGCGCGCATAGCCTGCTGATGATCGGTCCTCCCGGTACGGGCAAGTCGATGCTGGCGCAACGGTTGCCGGGCATCCTGCCGCCGCCCACCGAGGCCGAAGCTCTGGCGAGTGCGGCGGTGGCTTCACTCGCGGGCCGCTTCTCCGCCGCGACGTGGGGGGTGCGTCCGTTTCGCGCGCCGCACCACACGGCCAGCGCCGTGGCGCTTGTGGGCGGCGGCAGCGAGCCGCGGCCCGGCGAGATTTCGCTGGCGCACCACGGCGTGCTGTTCCTGGACGAGCTCCCGGAGTGGGATCGGCGTGTGCTGGAGGTGTTGCGTGAGCCGATAGAATCCGGCGTCATCCACATTTCACGCGCGGCGCGCCAGAGCGTCTTTCCGGCCGAATTCCAGCTCGTCGCCGCGATGAATCCCTGTCCCTGTGGCTGGCTGGGACACGACAGCGGCCGCTGCCATTGCACGCCCGACCAGGTCGCGCGCTATCGCGGGCGGGTATCGGGTGCGTTGCTCGATCGCATCGACATGGCCATCCAGGTGCCGTCCGTTGCCGCCGAGGTGCTCGCCGCCTCGGTGCAAGAGAGCGGTGTGGAGGCAGGCTCCGACGCCATCAGGGCGCAGGTGATCGCCGCCCGGCAGCGGCAGAATGCACGCCAGGCCGGGCCCAACGCGCGTCTGCAGCCGCGCGACGTGCAGCGCCTGTGTGCGCCGGACGCGAACGGCGCCGCATTGCTCGCGCGCGCCATGGCCAGGAATGCGCTGTCGGCACGCGGCTATCACCGGGTGCGCAAGGTGGCACGCACGATTGCCGATCTCGATGCGGCGGCGCAAATCGGATCGACGCATATCGCCGAAGCGATTGGTTATCGCCGGTTCGAGCGGGACGATGAGCGCGTCCACTGAGACGTCGCAACGGAATGTTGAAAAACGCGTGGCCAGGCTTCGGCCGCCCGGTTCCGACCTAGCCCCGGTCGCGGGGAGCTGCCTCCGGTCTTTGCGTATGTTGGCGGCTACCTGGGTGGGCTCTGGCTGACCGCAACGTACAGCTCAGTCGCAGGCACGACCCGGCCGTGCAAGGGCAGGATCTTGTCGACCCGGAGGTTGAGCCTTTGCATGTTGTCGACCAGATTCGTGTTGAGCGGGTTGAGTTGCGCGGGGGGCGGTGCATTCGGCGGACCCGGAGTGAACGAGTCGGCCTCGATCAGCAGCCTTTCCTTGGGCAGATACACCATCAGGAACGTGTCGCTGTGGTGACTGTCGTCGACGTGGTAGAGCTCGAGCGAGCGCAGGCCGTCGGTCAGGACCATCTTTTCGTCGACCACCTTGAAACGGGCTTTCTTTCCCGACTTCGCGAGCTGGTCGGGGCTGATCGTGTTCGGCACCGCGAAGGCGCGCTCGAAATACGGCCTGTTCTGCGTCTGGGTGATGATGGTGGCACCTTCCGCCACCGCCGCGCGCAGCCCGCCGGAATGGTCGAAATGCGTGTGGGAGTTGATCACATACCGGATCGGCTTGCCCGGCGCGAGTTGCTTCACTTGCTCGAGCACCGGTACGCTGCGGCCGTCGTTCAACGGTGTCTCCACGACGATCAGGTAGTCTTTCATTTCGATGGCAACACTGTTGTGCGAGCCGCCACCGATGAACCACACGCCGTCCGCCACTTTTTCCGTGGTCACGCGCTCGGTGGCGTTCTTCACCACATCGGGTAGCGGCATGTCGGCCGGTGCGTTCGGCTGCACTTCCTTCACCGTGACGTCGAGCACCGGAAACCCGCCTTGCGACTGTGTGACCCTGGTCGGGAATTTCACGCCCGCGTAGTCGCGGTAGTCCGAGTAAGAACTTATCCGTAAATAATGTTTAAGACTAAAGGGA
>JBDUCE010000452.1:0-2694 GCA_040003635.1 Betaproteobacteria bacterium | reverse complement strand
ACACCGGTTCCGGCGGCGCTCGCCGCGTCAACGGCACTCCGCCCGCCGCGCGGCGCCGACGCGAGCGTCGAAGAGCGCAAGGCCTTCGTCCAGGAACAGGTGCAGGAGGGACTGCAGTTGCGCGCCTGGTGGCTGCAGGAGATGCTCGCCACAAAGTCGCCGCTGACCGAGCGGATGACGCTCTTCTGGCACAACCACTTTGTGTCCGCGCAACCGAAGGTGCGCGTCACCCGCCTCATGCTGCAGCAGAACCAGACGCTGCGCGCCAACGCGCTCGGCAGGTTCGATACGCTGCTGCACGCCATTGCAAAAGATCCGGCGATGATCGTCTATCTCGATGGCGCACAAAATCGCCGCGGCGCGCCGAACGAGAATTTCGCTCGCGAAGTGATGGAGCTCTTCACCCTTGGCGAGGGAAAATACGGCGAAGCGGACATCAAGGAAGCCGCGCGGGCCTTCACCGGCTGGACGATCGATCGCGACAGCGGGACGTTCGTGGTGCGGCGCGCGCTGCACGACGATGGCCCCAAGACGGTGTTCGGGCAGACCGGTCGCTTCGACGGCGATGCCATCCTCGATCTTCTGCTGGCGAGACCCGAGACTTCCGAACTGGTCGTGACCAAGCTGTGGCGCGAGTTCGTTTCGCCGGACCCGCAAATGAGCGAAGTGAAGCGGATTGCGCTGCGCTTTCGGCAATCGGACTACGACATCAAGGTGGCGTTGGCGGAATTGCTCCAATCCGACACCTTCTATGCGGCGGAGACTCGCGGAGTGCTGGTCAAATCGCCGGTGGAGCTCGTGGTCGGCACCTTGCGCCAACTCGATCTCGACCCGGAGCAGACTCTGCCGTTCGCGCTGGCCGCGGCCCAAATGGGACAAAACCTGTTTTCGCCGCCCAACGTCAAGGGTTGGCCCGGCGGCGAGACATGGATCAACACCACGACCCTGCTCGCCCGAAAGCAATTCCTGGAACGTTTGACGCGCGGCAGTGACGTCAATGCGGTGGCGGTGACGACCCCCGCGCCCGGGCCCGGGACAACCACGATGGAAGGTGCGGCCAAGGTGCCGCGCCAGGTGCTCGCACCGAACGGCGGGATGGATCCCGAAAAGTTGCGCGCTCAGCGCTTCGCGCGAGAGATGGACCGTGGTCTTCGCAGCGTGTCCTTCGACGGCGCGCGCTGGATCGTCCGTTTGCCCGGCGCCGCAACACCGGAGCGTAACGCCGCGGCGGAGCGTTTGCTCCTCGCCACGGCGCCCCAGCAGCCGCTCGATCCCCAGGCGGACGCCGCAACCTTCGTGCGCGCGTTGTTGCTCGACGCCGCCTATCAACTCAAATAACGCGAGACTCTGCATGGATCGTCGCCGCTTTCTGAAAGCCGCCTCCGGTTGGGCCGGTGCCGCGGCGTGCTCGGCGCTCATCGAGGGTGGGGCGAGCCTCGCCTGGGCCGCGCCCGTTGAGGGCCATTACCGCAACCTGCTGGTGCTGATCGAGTTGAAGGGCGGCAATGACGGCCTCAACACGCTGGTGCCCTACGCGGATCCGGCGTATTACGCGTTGCGGCCGAAGCTCGCGCTAACCAGGGATGAGGTACTCCCGCTCGACGAGCGCGCTGCGCTGCATCCCGCGCTGGCGCCGCTCCTGCCGCTGTGGAAAGACGGCCAAATGGCAGTGCTGCAAGGCGTGGGATACCCGGATCCCAACCTGTCGCATTTCCGGTCGATCGAGATCTGGGATACGGCTTCCGACAGCGCGACGTTCCTGCAGGATGGCTGGCTCACGCGTGCGTTTTCCGGAACGCCCACGCCCCGCGCGTTTGCCGCCGATGGCGTCATCATCGGCACCAACGACCTGGGGCCCCTGTCCGGCGGCGGCACTCGTGCAGTGGCACTGACCAACACCGATCAATTCCTGCGCCAGGCAAAGCTCGCGGTGCCCGAAGGCAAGGCGCGCAACAAGGCGTTCGCGCACATTCTCAAGGTCGAAGCCGACGTGGTGCAGGCAGCCTCTCATCTCGATGGGCACCGCGTGTTCAACACGGTATTTCCGCAGACCGGCTTCGGCAACGCGATCCGCACGGCGTGCCAGGTGATCGCCAATCCGGCCGGCGTGGCGGTGGTGCGGGTCACGCTGTCCGGATTCGATACCCACAGCGGACAGCCCGCTACGCAGGCGCGGCTGTTGGGCGACCTGGCGCAAGGTATCGATGCCCTGCGCTCCGCGATGATCGAGCTCGACCGCTGGAGCGATACGCTGGTGCTGACCTACGCCGAATTCGGCCGCCGGCCGCGGGAGAATCTGTCGCAGGGCACCGATCACGGCACCGCCAGCGTTCATTTCGCGTGGGGTGGCAACGTACGAGGGGGCCTGTACGGCGCCGCCCCGGCGCTCGATCGGCTCGACGGCGCCGGCAACGTCGCCTACGCACTGGATTTTCGCAGCGTTTACGCCACCGTGCTCGGGCAATGGTGGGACGTCCCGGCCGAAGAGGCGCTCGGCGGAAGATTCAAACCCGTGCCGTTCCTGCGCGGATAACGAAAGGAAACGGCAAACGGGCTATGCCACCGCGTTGGCATCCCACGCTTTCAGGAACTCATCCCAATGCGCCGCCCCGCTCGCGGCAATCTTTTCCCGCGCCAGCGAAACTTCCTTCGCGTATTCGCCGGCGGAATGCACGCCGCGCAATAGCTGGAAGC
>JBDUCE010000062.1:0-9019 GCA_040003635.1 Betaproteobacteria bacterium | reverse complement strand
CCAGCACTGCTGCGGGGCTCGGGATCTCTGCAAGCAGGAAGATCGCGGCAATGGTCGTGACGCAAGGGACCGCTGCGGTGAACAAGGACGTTTCGACCGCGCCCAGTGATGTGACTGCGCGGCTCTGGCTCGATAGATGAATGACCCTAAATCTACTTCCACTTTGGCCAGCGCCAACTCTGTTTTCACGCAGCGCCGCCCATTTCAGCAGCGCATCGAGCGCCGGGCAAAGCGCCTGCCCCCAATCGGTCAGTCCGACGGCGGGACTGTGCCGACGGTCTGAAGGCAGCTTTGACTCGCATCCAACCGTCGCCACTCGCCGGCGCTGGTTTCACCGACCGCAGCGGTCAAGGCAGCTTCAACGAACGCGCCGCCGTTACTCTTTGTCACCGCCGGGGTGCGTATGCGTGCACGGGGCACACGGGGAAGCGGGTCAACTCCATTGCGCGGCACCCGCCGGCGTCGCACACTGGAGCGTTCCAACTGCTTTTGGGGTCATCATGCATCACCTGCAACGCAACCCTTTGCTCGATCCGATCGAAACGCCCGAATCCGACCCCGCGGAAGATCCGCTTCCCAATCCGCTGGAGGAGCCCGCGACACCGCACGAGCCCAAGCGCGAGCCGGAGAAAAAGCCCAATCCCACGGCGTGACTGAATCGGCGCAGATGCCGCGTGCATCCCGCGTGCATCGGTACCCGCGCGCCGCCAACGTGGCTCCTGCCACGCCCCGTGAAGCACCGGTGAGCGCAAGCTTGGCGGCGGGATCGCGTTCGCGCTGATGAAGCCGGGTTGAACGCCGGTCAGAAGCTGACCAAATTGAGACCCGCGGCACCGACGGCCACGTAGCTGGTACCGCTCCCGGCGAGCCCGAAGATCGTCCCCGCCGTGCCCGAGGTGGCCACCAGCCACGTGAGGCCGTCGGTGCTGGTGAGAATGCGGCCATTGATGCCGGCCGCGACAAATTGCGAGCCTACGGCGACGGCATTGAGGGTGTCGGCGGCTGGAACCACGCTTAACGTCCATGTAAGTGCATCGACACTGGTGGTGATGACACCCTGGTCGCCTACGGCAACGAAGCGGCCCAGGCCGTAGGCGACGCTGCGCAGCGTGGCGCTCGTACCCGCAGCGCGCGCAGTCCAGGTCACGAGGTCGGTGCTGGAGACGATGGTGCCGCCGTCGCCCACCGCCACATAGACGGCATTGCCCACGATGACCCGGCGCAGGTTCGCCGTCGTTCCCGAGGATTGCGCTGTCCACGCTGTGCCGTCCGGACTCGTGACAAGGGTCCCGGCGGCACCTGCCGCAATGAAGCCGTTACCCTGCGGTGCAACGCCGTACAACGTCTGGTTGCCGGCCACCACGGCGGTCCACGTCTTGGCGTCGGTGCTGCGCAAGGTGATACCGTTGGCGCCGACGGCGACATAGACACCGTTGACGAACGCCACCGCATTGAGGTCATTGGTCACGCCGGAATTCTGGGTCGACCAGGTCAGGGCGTCGGTGCTGCTGAAGATCGCGCCGCCCGCGCCCACGGCGACGTATCCAGCCGTCCCGACCGCAACCCCATTCAGGTTGCCAGCGCCCAGCGCAGCGCCGAGTGTCCATACCGATCCGGCAGCACGTGGGATCGCCGACACGACCGGCGTTCCCGAGCCGCCGGGACCGTTGTTGGTGCGGCCATTGATCGTGAACCAGTACGTGGTGCCATTGTTGAGCAGCAGGACGATCTGCGGGTTGGACGCATTGCGGATGACCTTGCTCCCCGCCACGGACACGAAGTTCGAAGGGGAGATCGTCGCGTCGGGTGCATAGAAAACCCAGTACTCGACGCCGGCCTCGCCATTCCAGCTAAGCGTGACCTGGCTGTCACCGGAGGTCGCGATAACGTTGGTTGGCGGCGACGAGGAATTGCCGCCGCCGCATGCCGCCAGCATCACCGGCAGGCAGACCAGCCCGAGCCAGCGCAGCACTGCCTTGGCCGCGAACCCGCGTCCATTTTGGCGCAGCGGACGGCTGCAGGTGGTAACGATTCGAACTGCCGAGGTGATTGCCTGCCGTAGCGTTGCCATAGAATCCGTCGGATGCCAAGAAGGAGCGCGCAAAAGATGGGGCAGCGGCCGGGAGCGTGCCCAAGGTCGCGCTGATCCGGAGAATCGTAGCATGGCGGCCCGGCACGACGCATCGGCCGCTGCGGTCTCGACGTTCATCCGGGAGGCACCGGCCGGAGCGGGCGAGAACGGCGCTCGGACGAAGTCGGAATTGCGGAAGGTGACGCTGTGCAGAAAATGCTAGAAGCCGCGGAAACGGGCGCGCACCCTTACATAAATCTTGACGGCGTCCCGAGCCCATGCCCACACTGGCGCCCATGCTGATGCTCGGTCCTGCGCGCCCCGCGCAATCTTGCCGTGCTACCACCCCGACGATTGTTGCGCTTTAGTTTCTACCTCTTCGACAGGTATTCAAACATTCATTGGGAGCCGTGATGTCCGGCATCGCAACTCGATTCAGGAAATTGAGCGCTGCATCGCTCTCCTTCTCCGCGGTTCTCGGTCTGCTCTTGCTGGTCGCATCCGCCGCGCAGGCAGCACCTTTTGCCTATATTTCCAACACCAACGACAACAACGTTTCTATTATCGATACGGCCACCAACACGGTGACCGGCACCGTGGCCGTGGGGAACCAGCCGTTCGGCGTGGTGGTGACACCCGATGGCACGCGGGTTTATGTCGCGAATTTCCTCGGCAATACCGTCTCCGTCATCAGCACTGCCACCAACACCGTGATTGCCACGGTGCCGGTGGGAACCAGCCCCGAGGGGGTCGCGGTGACGCCGGATGGCGCCCGGGTCTATGTGGCGAATTTTGCGAGCAATAATGTTTCGGTGATCAGCACCGCGACCAATACGGTCACCGCCACCATCGCCGTCGGCAGCAATCCCCGCGGCCTCGCGATTACGCCTGATGGACTACGCGTCTATGTTGCGAGCCAAAGCAGCAATGACGTCTCGGTAATCAGCACCGCCACCAATACTGTGACGGGCACCATCGTGGCGGGATCGTTCCCTCTAGGCGTTGCCGTGTCTCCCAGCGGTGCCCAAGTCTACGTTTCCAACTTTTCCAGCGCTAACGTCTCGGTGATCAGCGCCGCGACCAACACCGTGACCGCCACGGTGGCGGTGGGTGCTGCGCCGGAAGGCATCATGGTCACCCCCGATGGTACCCGCGTCTATGTCGCGAACCAGAACGGCAGCACGGTGTCTGTGATCAACACCGCCACGAACACCGTGATTGCCACGGTGACGGTTGGGACCTTTCCAATCGGCGTCGCGGTGACCCCCGACGGAGCTCGCGTGTATGTCCCGAACTTGGGCAGCAACAATGTTTCGGTGATCAGTACCGCAACCAATACGGTCACCGCCACCGTCGCGGTGGGCACCAGTCCGAGTTCTTTCGGCCAGTTTATCGGCGGCGCCGCCGGACCGGCGACTGCGCCGACGATCACCAACGGGCCGCCGCCCAATGGCACCGTGGGAGTGGTTTACAGTTTTACCTATACGTCCACCGGTTCGCCCACCTTCAGTGTGACGGCGGGCAGTCTGCCCCCTGGCTTGAACTTGATCTCCGCCGGAGTGATCAGCGGCACCCCCACGACAGTCGGCACGTTCGGCGGCACCGTGACGGCCACCAATGGCACTGCGCCCGACGCCACGCAAAACTTCAGCATCACGATCGTCGCCGTCGCACCTCCTCCTCCGCCCGGCACCGCGGCGCCTATTCCGACGCTCAGCGAATGGGGGCTGATTTTCCTGGCGCTCCTCATGGCAGGCATGGCCTGGTTCACTCATCGCAGGAAGGGTTTGCGCTAACAGACAGGCAAACGTTCCACCCGTCTCGCAGGCCGATGTTGGCAAGACGTGCCAACGATGCGCTGCACTTTGGTTCGTTGAGGGGAGACAGCCATGACGACCCGCTTGGAACGCCCGCTGAAGAGGGAGCTCGAAGTGGCAGGCACCACCTACACCCTCACCATCTCCAGCGATGGCTTGAAGCTCGTGCCCAAGGGCAAGCGCAATGGCTACGCGCTCGCCTGGTCGGCACTCGTGAGCGGTGACGCAGCGCTTGCCCAGGCGCTCAACGCCTCGCTTCAGACTCTTGCGCGCCCATCGACCCGCGCCACGCGGGAGAGCAAGTAGTCCACTTCCGCGCGCGCAGCCCCGGAAAGCGCCACGGCGGGCTTGCGCTGCGCTTCGGATGCCAGCAATCCGCGCCGCATCAGGATGTATTTACGCACGGCAAGACCGACCCCGGGCTGTTGCTCATAGCGAATCAAGGGCAGATGCGCATCGAAGAGGTCGTGCGCCTCATCCCGCCGGCCCTGCGTCGACAGCCGAACGACATCCACCAGGAGATCGGGAAAGGCGTATCCGGTGTTGGCGCCATCGGCGCCGCGCTCCATCTCATGATCGAGGAAGAGTCCGCCATTGCCGCAGAGAATGGAGACGTGACGCATGGACCCGTCCTGCTCGAAGGCACGCAGGGTCGAGATCTTGTCGAGCCCCGGCCAGTCCTCGTGCTTCAGCATCACGCACGAAGCATTCTCGCTCACGATTCGCCGAATCACGGCCGGAGTCATCACCACGCTGAAGGTCAGCGGATAATCCTGGATCACAAACGGGACATCGACGCCGATCGCCTCTGCAGCCTGGCGGTAATAGGTGACGATGGCATCATCGGTGCGCAGGGTGTTGGGGGGGGCGATCATGACTCCGGCAGCCCCCGCGTCCATCACTTCGCGGGCGAGTGAGCGCATCGGCGCGAATCCCGGAGCGGACACCCCGACGACCACGGGCACTTGCATTCGCCGCACCATGCGCGAGGCAATCATCACCGCTTCCTGCTGATCCAGTTTCGGTGCTTCGCCCAGTTGGCCCAGCACTGTAACGCCCGTGGCGCCGCACGCCATGTAGAAATCGGCAAGCCGGTCGAGCGAGCGCTCATCGATGCCACCATCGGCATGAAACGGAGTGGGAGCGATGGGAAAGACGCCCTTGGCGTCGCTGTTGAGAGTCATGGGTGTGCAGGCGTTTGGAGGGCGCGAGCGGCCGTTGCGTTGGCTTGGCGAGGCTTTCCATCGCCCGACCGCAAGCCGCTCACGCGATTATCGCCGATCGGCGGGTGGTGCCGCGCGATCCTCCTCCAACCCACGGCGATGCGCGAGCCCTGCCAGCGCAACGGCGCCGGCGCTCATGGGTTGCCAACAACGCGACGACAAAGGAGAATCACCCGGCAAACGGGCGTCCATTTCTCTCTCGGCGCCCGCGATCTCCTGCTGCCGCAACACTGCGCCAGGTGTGCGAGCTTCCCCTCCGAATGATTGACACCCCATGGACGCGCTCGAGGCTTTGACAACACGGACGAGCCCGCTCGGCCTGACCGAGCCGGCGCCGGACGAAGCGGCACTGGCATCGATCCTGCGCGCCGCCGCGCGCGCGCCCGATCACGGCAAGATGCGGCCCTGGTACTTCATCATCGTGGCGGGCCCCGCGCGAGCGGCCTTCGGCAAGGTATTGGCTGCGGCGCTGCACCGACGGGAGCCGGACGCGCTCGAGGCGACGCTCGACAAGGAGCGCGACAAGCCACTGCGCGCACCGCTCATCATCGTGGTCGCGGCGCGGTTGCGCGAGCACCGGAATGTCCCGGCGATCGAGCAGATCATTGCTGCCGGTGCCGCCGCGCAAAACATTCTGGTCGCTGCCCATGCATTGGGTTACGGAGGTTTCTGGCGAACGGGCGCAGCCGCCTACGACGACACCGTCAAGACGGCATTGGGCCTGGATGCGCAGGACGCTATCGTTGGCTTCCTTTATCTTGGCACGCCCTCGGCCGCCGCCGCGGCAGTACCTCCGCCCGATGTTGCGACACGGGTCATGCGCTGGACCGGACCCGCTGCGGAAGCATCTGCCGATAAATAGGGCTGTGCAGGCCCAGGTGCCGCGGCGGTGCATTGCGCGCGGCGGGTCCGCCCTACTTCCGGCCCTTCCACAACGACTCGAGGTCCGCAAACGGACGATGGGTCGCCGTCGGCGCGGTGACGTCACCCGGAGTGGCCGTTCGGCCGGCATTATCGAGACGGCGGGCGTGCTCGTTCTCATGGCAGTAGATGCAGAGCAGCTCCCAGTTGCTGCCATCGGGCGGGTTGTGCTCGTGATCGTGGTCACGGTGATGCACCGTGAGCTGACTCAGGTTGCTGCGGTCGAATTCGCGCGCGCAACGCCCGCAAACCCATGGGTAGATGCGCAAAGCCTGCTCCCGATAGGTTTTTTCCCGCTGCTCACGGCCGCGGCGCGCCTCGGCGACGAGGCGATCAAGGCGGGTATTGTCGGGTTGCTTGCGCTCGGGCATGCGGTCTTGGTCGAGAGGCGACCGGAACAAGGGTGGCAAACCATGGCGTCGGCGTCAAGACCGATGAAGCCCAGCGCCTCGTCGCTTGCGCAGGATGTTTGGCCGCCCCGGGTTGGCGTACTATTGGCTTTGCAGCATCCGGCGATGCCGCCATCACGCTTCATCAGGAGGAGCCGTGCAACGATCACTTTTGATAAACCCGGATAAATGTACCGGTTGCCTGCAGTGCGAAATGGCATGCAGCTACGAGCACTACGGGGTGTTCAACCCTGCCAAGTCACTCATCAAGGTGTTCGATTTTCATCACACCGGACGCAAGGTTCCGTATACCTGCACCCAATGCGACGAGGCCTGGTGCCTTCACGCCTGTCCGGTCGAAGCCATCGTGGTCGATGCCAAGACCGGCGCCAAGGTGGTGCTCGAGGATGTCTGCGTCGGTTGCAAGGTGTGCACCATCGCGTGCCCGTTCGGCACCATCAACTACGTGCAGGACACCGGCAAGGTCCAGAAATGCGATCTCTGCGGCGGCGAGCCTGCCTGCGCCAACACGTGTCCGACCGGTGCGATCACTTATGTCGACGCCGATTGGACCGGGCTCGACCGGATGCAGCAATGGGCGGAAAAGCTCGGCAATCAACCGCACGCCTGAAGGAGAGCAATCATGGCCTGGACCGGCAAGCTCCTGCGCGTCGACCTGACCCGCGGGACGTGCACTGCAGAACCTCTTAACATGCAATGGGCTCGCGAATACATCGGGCAGCGCGGGCTCGCAACCAAGTATTTCACCGCGGAAGTCGATCCCAAGGTGGACCCGCTCTCCCCGGACAATAAAATCATCTGGGCGACCGGCCCGTTGACCGGCACCATGGCCTCCACCGGCGGCCGCTATTCGGTGATCACCAAGGGCGCGCTTACCGGCGCCATTGCGTGCTCCAATTCCGGCGGTTACTGGGGTGCCGAGCTCAAGATGGCCGGCTGGGACATGATCATTTTCGAGGGCAAGTCGCCGAAGCCCGTCTATCTGCATATCGAGAACGATGCCGCGCAGTTGCTCGATGCCGATTGGCTGTGGGGACAGTCAGTGTGGAAGACGGAGCCCGCGCTCAAGGCGAAGCACCACGACCCGCAGATGCGGGTGAGTTGCATCGGGCGGGCCGCCGAGACCGGCTGTCTGTACGCCGCGGTCATCAACGACCTGCATCGCGCGGCCGGGCGCTCGGGTGTGGGAACGGTCATGGGCAGCAAGAACCTGAAAGCCATTGCCGTACGCGGCACCAAAGGGGTTGGCAACATTCGCGACCCCAAGGCTTTCATGAGTGCCACGGTTGCCGCCAAGAAGGTTCTGGCCGACAACGCGGTGACCGGACAAGGCCTGCCCAAGTTCGGTACGCAGGTGCTGATGAACGTCATCAATGAAATAGGCGCGATGCCGACACACAACCATCGCGACGTGCAATTCGATGGCGCGAAGGATATCTCCGGCGAAGCGATGCATGCACCGCGCAAGACGGACGGCAAGGCTAACCTGGTGACCAACCAGGCGTGCTTCGGATGCACCATCGCGTGCGGACGCATTTCCAAAATCGACGAAACCCATTACACGGTGCTGAACCGGCCGGAATATTGGGGCGCCTCGGGAGGCCTGGAATACGAAGCCGCGTGGGCGCTGGGTTCGGCGAACGGGGTCAACGATCTCGAAGCGCTGACCTATGCCAATTTTGTGTGCAACGAAGATGGCATGGATCCGATCTCGTTCGGCGCCACGGTCGGCGCGGTGATGGAGCTCTACGAGATGGGCGTACTGACCAAGGAGCAGCTTGGCATCGAGGCGCCGTTCGGCTCGGCCAAGGCGCTTACCTACTTCGCCGAAATCACGGCGAAGGGCGAGGGCTTCGGCAAGGAGATCGGACAGGGTTCAAAGCGCCTCACGGCCAAATACGGGCATCCGGATCTGTCGATGAGTGTGAAAGGCCAGGAATTTCCTGCGTACGATTCGCGCGCCATCCAGGGCATGGGCCTCGCCTATGCCACGTCGAACCGTGGCGCCTGTCATCTGCGCGGGTATACGGTGGCGTCCGAAGTGCTCGGGATTCCGGTAAAGACCGATCCGCTGGTCACCGACGGCAAGGCGGGGCTGGTCAAGGCGTTCCAGGATGGCACGGCGGTGTTCGATTCCGCGGGTGTGTGCATATTTACGACTTTTGCCTGGACGCTCGCCGACCTGCAGCCGCAGCTTGCTGCAGCGTGCTCCGAGGAATTCACGATGGAAGAGCTCGGCCTCATCGGCGAGCGCATCTGGAATCTCGAGCGCGACTTCAACAACCGCGCCGGCTTCACGGACAAGGACGACACGTTGCCGAAGCGGCTGTTGACCGAGCCTGCGCGAACCGGTCCCGCCAAGGGTCTGGTCAACGGCCTCGACAAAATGCTCCCCGAGTATTACGCGCTGCGGGGATGGGACGAATCCGGTCAGCTCAAATCCGAAACGCGAGCGCGGCTGAGCCTGTGAAAAAAGACCGTCAAGTTCCGTCATTCCGGCGGACGCCGGAATCCATGTTGCAAGTCAAAATGGGCCCCCGCGTTCGCGGGGGTGACGGTGAGTGCCCGCGTTCGCGG
>JBDUCE010000061.1:0-9020 GCA_040003635.1 Betaproteobacteria bacterium | reverse complement strand
AGATGCATTGGGCGCCCTCGGGCACCAGCAGCGCTTCGACCATCAACAGCCCCAGCCCGTGCTGCTCGGCGGGAAATGTCGTCAGCAGCACCCTGGGTGTACCGGTCTGCCGCGGAAAGGCATTGATCGCCGTGCGTAACGCTACTTGCAGTTGCTCGGTATAGAGGTGCTCCTCGAAGACTTGCAGCTCGCCACGCATCCAGGCGTCGCCGACGGTGCGATTGAGCGCACTGACCGTATCGAGCACAAACCGCTGCAGGCCCTGCCGCATGAGCATGTTGGCTAGGGCGTGCTGGAGAGCGGCGGCATTGTGACCCTGGAGCATCGCGATCACGTCGCGCTCGAGCGCCGGTGCAACGGTCTCCTGGCCCTTCCGGGCGCGTGATTGCGCCAGCGCATCGAGCTCGTCGAGCGAGCTGCGAATGATCTTGCCCGGGCGCATGCCGACGTCCATGAGTCGCTTGATCGCGCGGAGCTTGGCGACCTCGGCCACGGTGTATTGGCGTTCGCCGTTATCGTCCCGGCCGGGCTTGGGAAACGCGTAACGCCGTTCCCACATGCGAAGAACGTCCTTGGAAAGGCCGGTCTCCCGTTCGACGGCGGATATGTTGAGCAAAAGGCCTTCCTTCGACACGATCGCCCTTGTCCATGGCAATGCATCGACAATAGCGCATATCACGTCATTTTGGGCGGTGGTCGACCAGGCTTTGGACCCTGTATGCTCGCAGGCCAGGCGCGAGGGTGAAATCGGCGGTGCCCCGCGAGTTTCGGCCGGGATGCGAACGTTGCGTCCGCTGGGTAGCCGTCCCCCGGCAGACATGACGGGCCAATCCACCCACCGCTCCTGTGCTGGACAAATTCCGCAGGATTGCGGCCGCCTGCCGTGTTTTTGAATCCGACCTCGGGCCATCTGCGTATCTCCACCGAAGGCCGCCGCTTTGACGCGCAGGCAATGCGCAAGGCTCGGGCCGCTCACCAGTCCGCGCACAAATCCTCGGAGCATCATGCGCATCGCAATCGTTGGTGCCGGCGTTGCCGGCCTCTCCGCCGCCTGGCTGCTCCAGCGCCAGGGACACTTCGTGACGCTTTTCGAGGCTAACGACTATCTGGGCGGGCACACCCATACCGTGGATGTAACCCTCGACGGGCGCACGGCGCCGGTGGACACCGGCTTCATGGTCTACAACGAGCGTACCTATCCGCATCTGGTCACGCTGTTCGCCGCACTCGGCGTCGAAAGCGTCGCCAGCGACATGTCATTTTCGGTGCGGGTCGACGAAGCCGATATCGAATGGGCGGGAACGAGCCTCGCCACGCTTTTTGCCCAACCACGCAATCTCGGACGGAGCACCTTCTGGCGAATGCTCGCCGACATCGCCCGCTTCAACCGCCGGACCATGGCCATGCTCCGCGCGGATGATCTGTCTGCGCTATCACTGCGGGAATTTCTGGATGAGGGTCGGTACTCCGCGCCGTTTCGCGACTGGTATCTCCTGCCCATGGCGGCCGCCATCTGGTCGTCACCACGAAGCGCGATTCTCGATTTCCCGCTGCCGGCATTCGTGCGGTTCTGCGCCAACCACGGGCTGCTGCAACTGGCGGATCGTCCCGCCTGGCGCACCGTCGCCGGCGGCGCACGCACCTATGTCGACAAGATGGCCGCGGCGTTGCGCGACATCCGTCTCGCGACGCCGGTCACTTGCGTGCGCCGCAATCCCCTCGGCGCGGAAATCACGGCGGGTGGCGCAACCGAGCGGTTCGACGAAGTGGTTCTTGCCTGTCATAGCGATCAGGCGCTGCGCATGCTCGCCGACGCGTCCGGGCCCGAGCGCGCGCTTCTCGGCGCCGTGCATTACCAGCAGAACCGGGCCGTGCTGCACACCGATACGGCGCTCCTGCCCAGGCGCCGGCGGGCCTGGTCGTCATGGAACTATCTCGCCACGACCGATGATCGCGGCGCTTCCCCGGTGGCCGTGACCTATCTCATGAACAGGTTGCAGCCGCTTCCCTTTGCGCTGCCGGTAATGATCACGCTCAATCCGCCGTTCGAACCGGATCCGGCGCGCATCGTAGCGGAATTCGATTACGCGCATCCTTTGCTCGACGGCAATGCAATCGCCGCGCAATCCGGTTTCGATCGCTTGCAGGGCGCGCGGCATACCTGGTACGCCGGGGCCTGGCTCGGGTACGGATTCCACGAAGACGGCCTCAAATCAGCGCAGGGCGCGGCGGCAGGCATCGCGGCGGCGATGAAGAGCGGACCGCGCGGCATCCTGGAGCGTGCCGCCGCATGAAGCCGCCACTCCAGACACCCGAACCCGCCGCCTCGTGTGCGGACGACGCGCGCGTTCCGCCCTTGCCTTGCGCACCGTCGACGCCGATCGCGCTGCTCCACGGCGGCATCGACCATGAACGGCTGCGACCTGCCAACAATGCCTTCCGTTATCCGGCATTCTGCCTGCGCCTGCCGCTATCGAAGCTCGCCGAGCTCGAAGCGGGCGGCATCGCCTACAACCGCCGGGGGCTCGTCTCGTTTCACGACCGCGACCACGGCGCGCGCGACGGCACTCCGCTCGAGGCGTGGATTGCGGGAATGCTTGCCGCGCATGGCGTGCGCACCGGCGGCGAAGTCGTCCTGCACGCGTTTCCCCGGATGCTGGGCTATGTCTTCAACCCGGTGAGCTTCTGGGTTTGCCACGACCCGGCCGGCGCAGTAATCGCCGTTGTTTGCGAGGTGTGCAACACCTTCGGCGAGCGGCACAACTATCTTCTGGCCCATCCCGACGGACGGCCTTTGGCGAGCGGGGAGACCTTGCACGCCGACAAGGCGTTTCATGTCTCTCCCTATTGCGCCGTGCGCGGGCGCTATGCGTTTCGCTTCCACTTCGCGCCGGATCGCTGGCTCGCCAGGATCGATTATTTCGACGGTGACAATGCGGTCCCGCTGTTGCGCACGTCGGTGCACGGCGAGGCGCAAACCCTCTCGGTCGCCGGAACCCGGGCACTCCTGTGGCGTTACCCGCTGTTCACCGCCAGCGTGATTCTTCGAATTCATTGGCAAGCGGTGAAATTGTGGCTCGCCCGCGTGCCGTTCCACCGCAAGCCCGCGCCACCCCTGGAAGAGACGACACGATGATCCAAACCGACCCAACCTCCGCGATCCACGGTTTCACCACTCCGGCCAAGACCGCTGCGGCTTCGGCGAGCCTTCCTGTTGGCGCACGCCTCCTGTTCGCCCTTCTCGAACGTCTCGCCCACGGCGCGGTGTGTATCACCACCCCCGATGGCCACCGGTTTCGCTTCGGCAATGCCACCGAGCAGGCCGTCGACCTTTTCATTGCCGACTGGGCACTCGCGCGGGAGGTGCTGACCGGCGGCGACGTCGCTTTCGCCGAGGCGTACATCGATGGCCGATGGGGCACGTCCGATCTGCCCAGGCTGCTGACGGTGCTGGCGCGCAATCAGGCGGTGCTCACCCGCGCGTTTTACGGCGGCATGCTGCAGCGCGTGGCGTACCGCCTGCGCCATTGGACGCGACGAAATACCCGCGAGCAGGCGCGCCGCAACGTCGCTGCCCACTACGACCTGGGCAACGACTTCTATCGCCTGTGGCTCGACCCGACCATGACTTATTCGTCGGCGCTGTTCGAAGGCGATCCGGGACGCACCCTGGAAGTGGCGCAAGCGGCCAAGTACGATCGGATCCTGGCCGAGCTCGCGCTTGCGCCCGGCGCGCACATCCTGGAAATCGGCTGCGGATGGGGCGGTTTTGCCGAGTGCGCCGCGCGCCGCGGCTACCGGGTCACCGGTATTTCACTTTCGAGTGCCCAAACCGAGTTTGCGCGGGCGCGCCTCGCCCGTGCCGGCCTTGGCAACCGCGCGCACTTTCATTTGCGTGACTATCGTGATGAGCGCGGGCGCTACGACGGCGTCGCCTCGATCGAGATGTTCGAGGCAGTGGGCGAGAAGTGGTGGCCCAGCTATTTCGGCAAAGTGCGTGAAACACTCGCGCCGGGCGGGCGGGCCTGCATTCAGACGATCACCATTGCCGACGATCGGTTCGAGCAGTATCGCGCTCAATCCGATTTCATCCAGCAATACATCTTTCCCGGCGGAATGCTGGCGTCAGCTTCGCGCTTCGCGCAGGAGGCGGACCGTGCCGGACTCGCGGTCGAGCGAGCGTTGCGCTTCGGGCGCGATTATGCGGAAACGCTGCGGCGCTGGCTGGGCGCGTTCGAGCACCAGATCGGCGCGGTGCGCGCGCAGGGCTTCGACGAGCGCTTCATTCGCTGCTGGCGCTTCTACCTCGCCTATTGCACCGCCGGGTTCGACAGTGATTCAACCGACGTCGGGCAATTCACCCTTGTCGCGCGCTGATCTTCCCGGAAGAATGGCTCTCGCGGTTGCGTTCGTCGCCTTCGCCGTGGCCACCGCAGCGATCGCCCATCATGTCGTGGTCGAAGCGCCACCGCTGCCGCCCGAGGTCGCCGCGCTTGTTCCCGGCATGATGCCGCAGGGCGGCGGGGAGCTCAAATTTCTGGGTTTGCCCATCTATGGCGGCTGGTACTGGGGCGATAGCCATGCCTGGCGGACCGATCGGCCTTATGCGCTCGACCTGCACTATCATCGCCGCTTCACCGGCCTCGAAATCGCACAACGAAGTGTCGCGGAGATGGAGCGAAGCGGCGACACCAGTGCAGAAGAACGAGAACGTTGGGGCGATGGGATGCGCCGCATCTTCCCCGATGTGCGCAAGGGCGACCGGATCACCGGCGTGCATACCTCGACCGGCAGCGTGCGCTACTTTCTCAACGGCGCAGCAATCGGGGAAATTGCAGATCGTGATTTCGCGCGGGCCTTTTTCGGCATCTGGCTCGATCCCGGGACCTCTCGACCGGAGTTTCGCAAGAAGCTCCTCGGAGTGTCGCCGTGATGATTTGCGTGTTGCGCGCGCCAATCGTGCCGGCTGAGTTGCGCTGAGCCGCATGGGCCTGTTTTCGCCGCTCAACCCCCGGCTTGCCCCCTGGGCCGGGCTTCGGGTGTGGGTCATCGGCGCCTCCACCGGAATCGGCGCGGCCACCGCGGTAGCATTGCTCGCGGCCGGCGCCCGGGTCGCGCTTTCCGCGCGGTCAGCGGACAAACTCGTCGGCGTGGCGCACGGCTACCCCAGGGCGCGGATCGAGGCGCTCGATTTCACCAGGACTGATGAGATAAAAGCGGCGTGGGGACGCATCCTGCAGGCGTGGGGCGGCTGCGATCTGGTGCTGGTGGTGGCGGGCACGCACAAGGAAATGCGCGCCTGGGAACTGACGGCGGCCGAAGCGGATGCGCTGCTCGCCGTCAATCTGCATGGGCCGATCGCAACGGTGGCTGCCGTCGTGCCGGCGCTCCTCGCGCAAGGCAAGGGCGCCATCGGCATTGTCTCGAGCGTGGCCGGCTACCGCGGCCTGCCCAAGGCGCTGATCTACGGCGCGTCGAAGGCGGCGCTCATCAATTTCACGGAGGCACTTTACTTCGACCTGCATCCGAAGGGGCTCGGCGTCTATCTCATCAATCCCGGCTTCGTGGCCACGCCGCTGACCGCCGGCAACGACTTCGCGATGCCCCACCTCATCACGGCCGAGGTGGCCGCCCGGGAGATCTTGCGCGGCCTCGAACGCGGCGATTTCGAGATCCATTTCCCGCGCGCCTTTACCCGGCAGCTGAAGCTGCTGCAACTCCTGCCGTATCGCCTCTACTTTGCCGCGGTGCGCAAGGCCACCCGGTTATGAGCGCGGGGTGTGGACGTCAGGCGCACGCATGGCCTGCAGCGCGAGGATCGGCGACACCGGCGCAGCAGCGTCGCCGCCGCGCGCCGCCAAAATGACCTGACATCGCATTCGATGTTGGTCATCCATGGGGTGGTCGGCAGTGGTAAAAATCATCAACAGCGCCGCACCCATCGTTGCACCCACGCCGCCCACCACGACCTTTTCCATCGTTCCGATCATATTCATCGTCGCGCCTCCTGGTGTCGTCCTCGCACCCGCACGCGTCGGCCGCGTGGAGCGGACCCCTCACTGCACGCAGGAACTCTAGGCGGTGCGGCGCATGCCCGCCACGCCCGAGCGACCAACCGGTTGAAACGTGGAATGAATCCCCAGCCGCGCCGACCAAGCGCCGTCACAAAGAGCGCAGGAGTGGCTACTCGGCGTGCCACATCGCCATCGCGCGCCCGATCAGGAGCATGCCGTTGGCAACGAGAAGCGACGCGATGAGTTTCATGACCCCGTTGCGCGAGAGCGCGTGGTGCAACCGGTTGCCGGCGACATACCCGAGGACCATCGCCGGCGCCAGCAACGCCGCGGTCGGTAGCAAGGTGTCCTGGAACATGAGGCCGGAGCTGATGAACACCGCCGCGCGCATCAGCACGCTTGACGTGATCATGAGCGACGAGGTGGCGCGAAGCTCGCTCTTGTCATGGATGCGGGCCGAGAGATACACCATGTAGATCGGCCCGCCGGTGCCGAAGAGCACGCTGAACGCGCCGCCGGCAAGCCCGATAGGCCACGCCCAGCGCCGGTGAAGAGTCGAGCGCTGTCGTGGACCGGCGAGGATGTAGATCCCGTACGACAGCACGAAGACACCCAGTGCGAGCAATGCCGGCGCCCTGGGCAGCCGGACCAGGAGCGTGGTACCGGCCACGATGCCGATGAGCGCCGTCGGCAAGAGTCTTAGAAACTCGTCGAGCCGTGCGTGCCGCCATTGCCGGAAGCTCGCCGTTGTGGTCGCGGCACAATCCAGCACAGTCACGAGCGGTACCGCGAACGTCAGGGGAAATGCGTGCGCCAACGCCGGTACCGCAATCACCGAAGATCCGAAGCCCGTCGCGCCGAAGACGGTATAGGCCGCGAAGATCAGGATGGGCAGTGCCGCAAGCACCTGCCAGGAAACATCGGGCAGCCAGTGGAAGGGCACGGATAACAGCGCCGCGAAAGGAATGGCGCAATCTAGCATGCGTGGCCGCGAAGGCGTGGCGATGCATGCTGCGCACCGTGCGGGCTTTTGACCGGCATGCCGCGCTTCGCCTATAATTCGCTTCCTTTGGCGAACTAGCTCAGCTGGTTAGAGCAGAGGAATCATAATCCTTTGGTCCGGGGTTCGAGTCCCTGGTTCGCCACCAAATTCCTGCAGCGGCTCGTCCCTCGGCGGGCCGTTTTTTATTTCGCCGCCGGCAAGCGAGCCTTCCGTTCGGCGCAACGACGCTACCCCCGCGCATGTTTCCGTCCGATCCGCCCTATCTTGAAGTGGTGATCGAGGTGCCGCGGGGCAGTTTCGTCAAGCGCGGTTCGACGGGCCGCGTCGATTTCATCTCGCCGTTGCCGTGCCCGTTCAATTATGGCTCGGTGCCGAATTACATCGGCCTCGAGGGCGATCTGCTGGATGCCCTGGTGCTGGGGCCGCGATTGCGCTTCGGTACGCGCCTCAGGGTCAAGCCATGGGGCGCGATAAGCCTGACCGATCGCGGCATGACCGACGACAAGCTCGTCTGCAGCCACCGTCCGCCGAGCCTGTCGGAACGCCGCAACGTACTCCGGTTTTTTCGTTTCTATGCGAGATGCAAGGGGTTCATCAATTTCTGGCGCCGGCGCCCGGGACGCAATGCATGCGAGGGTTGGTGCGACGCCGGTGACGCGCTTGCGCGCGCGCGGCCGCGAGACCCTTCCTGGCGTGGCTCGCCGGTCGAGTTTTGATCGGCGTTGCGCCGGCTTTAGGATGGTTGCGCGAGGAACATCCATGCCACCGCCGCAACGGCAAAGATCACGATCGCGACGATGGCCGATGTGTAGAAGATCGCCGGCACCACGGCCGTGGCCGCCATCGACTCGATGGCCTGTGCGGTGAGCGCGGTGACGACGGTCAATGTAAGCCACCGGCGCATGTAGACGGTCAGGCAGTCGCGGACCGCCACGTTGTGACGCCAGGACGCGGCACGCCGTATCACGTCTCCCTGATTGACGTCGCAAAAGAGCCAGCCCCAGAACCAATAGCGATAAAGCAACGAGCACAAGGGCTCGGCGGCAGCACCGTACGATTGGGGATCAGCGCCGGGCATGGACGCCGCCTGATTGACTTGCCACCGGCAGGATGGGCAGGCGACGCATGGCGGGTAGGACCGGGCACTGCGAACGTGGTTCCGGGTGAACGCCCGATCGGGTGGCGGGCCTTCGCGGGTCAGTATCGCGTCACACGCTCCATCGGGCACCGGTGCCGTCGACGCGCTCCGCCGGGTTGCCGCCATCGCTCGCCGCCACCGTCATCAGGGCGACCAGCAATGCGCCTGCATAGCCTCCCGCTAAGAAGGCTCCCAGAACCCACCAGGCAGACACATCCATCGTTGCATCCTCGTCGGCATCACACGTGACAGGAACGCCATCGCCAATCTCCCGGCGGCTGGTCCAAACGATTCAGCCACGACGATGGAGTTGGTTCGTCCGAACCGCCGCGTCGCCGCAACGATCTCCCGGCACGAGCCAAAACATGCCCACGAATGCAAAGCCAAAAGGCAGCGATCCGGAGGGAATGGCAGCTACAACTACGGGCAAATCGAGCGAATCCAGCGGTCGACCGTGATGAGCAAAGGATGTGCCTTAAATTTAATCCTCTTCACAGACAGAGGGTTATGGAAGGAAGGTGCCGCCCGCAGTCACTCAGTTGTAAAGATGGCCGACTGCGCTGTGGGCCACAATCGGCACAGAACAGCGCCGCCTCCCCGGGGTAGCGCCCGAACAAAGCGTGCTCGCAGATGGGATTAGCGGGTGCGTTCACCGGGTTTGGGCTGGCCTTTGCGTAACGCAGGATCCTCCTCCTTGGCGCGGCTTTTCCGATTTCCTCGGCCTCTCGCATCTCGTCGGCTTCCCCCGCGTCATGCGGTGCGGCGTTCTCCGCGGCCTCTTCGACCTGTCCTGACTCGATGAAGCGCTTGGTACGCTCGTCGTAGTCACGCGTCGCTTCGTAGTTTCCCTCTCCGTGCTCCTTGG
>JBDUCE010000451.1:0-2697 GCA_040003635.1 Betaproteobacteria bacterium | reverse complement strand
GGCGAAGACGGCACCGTGCAGGGCGCGCTCGAAGCCCTGCGCATTCCATACACCGGCAGCGGGGTGATGGCCTCCGCGCTGGCGATGGACAAGTGGCGCACCAAGCTCGTATGGCTGGCGAGCGGCATCCCCACCCCTCGCTATCGCATCGCCGCGGCGGGAATGGATTGGAAGGGCGTGGTCGCCGACCTCGGCCTGCCGCTCATCGTCAAGCCGGCGCGTGAAGGCTCGACCATCGGCATCACCAAGGTCACCGCGGCCTCGCGTGATGCGGTGACTCCGCTGGCGATCGCCTATCGCGAAGCAGCGTTGCACGACGACCTCGTCCTGATCGAGGAATTCGTCGAAGGCACCGAGCTTACGGCATCGATCCTCGCCGACGCGGCGCTGCCGCTGATCCGGATCGAGGCCCCGCAAGGCAACTACGACTACCACAACAAGTATTTCTCCGACGAAACGCGCTACTTCTGCCCGGCCGGTCTGCCCGCCGCCAAGGAGCAGGAGATTCGCGCGGCGGCGCTCGCGGCGTTTCACGTCGTCGGATGTTCCGGCTGGGGAAGGCTCGATCTCATCCTGCGCGATGACGGCACATTTCAATTCCTCGAAGTCAACACGTCGCCCGGCATGACGGGGCATTCGCTGGTGCCGATGGCGGCGCGCGAAGCCGGGTTGGCGTTTGCCGATCTCTGCGTCGAAATCCTGCGGGGCGCGCATGTGGGATGACGCGAGGCAGCTCAATGCGGTGGCGATGGTGCTGGCCGTCGCCGCGGTCGTCCTGCTGGGCTGGGGTCTCTTGAGCTGGCTTGCGCGCCAGCCCGCGTTCGCCTTTCGCGAGGTGGTGGTGCGAGGACCGCTGGTGCGTGCCAATGCCGCGTACCTCGAGGCGATCATCCGCGACGAGCTCGCCGGCACGTTCTTCACCATGAATCTCGACCGCGGCCGCGCCGCGATCGCCAAGGCGCCGTGGGTGCGTCGCGTGGCATTGCGGCGGCAATGGCCGCAGCGCCTCGAGGTCGATATCGAAGAGCACGTGCCGCTGGCGCGCTGGAACGACAGCATGCTGGTGGACGCCGAGGGCGAGGTGTTCGCGGCGACCTACAAGGACGAGTTGCCACGCTTCGCCGGCCCCGAGGGCGCCGCGCTCGAAGTCACGCGCCGTTACCGCGAGTGGGGTGCGGCGCTGGCGCCGCTCAATCTCACCCTGAACGAAATGCGGCTTTCCGCGCGCGGCGGCTGGGAGTTGCACGTGACGGGCGCGACCGGCCCGCTCGGCATCGAAGTCGGGCGGGACGAGCCCTCCGCGCGGCTCGCGCGATTCATTCGTGCGTATGAGCGCACCATCGGCGCCGTGGATCGAACCGGTATCCGGGTGGAGCAGGTGGACCTTCGCTACCGCAACGGGTTTGCGGCGAAAGTCCCCACGTTCCGCGAGCGCGCGCCCAAGAAAGTCGCCGCAGCAGATCGCACCGTGTTGGCCTGACCAGAGGATGGGATGAAGGAAGGCAAGAACCTGATCGTTGGCCTTGACATCGGCACGTCGAAGATCGTGGCGATCGTCGCGGAGATACGCGCCGACGATTCCCTCAACATCATCGGCCTGGGCTCGCAACCGTCGCGTGGCCTGAAGAAGGGCGTGGTGGTCAATATCGAAGCGACGATGGGCTCGATCCAGCGCGTGCTGGAAGAAGCCGAGCTGATGGCCGACTGCCGCATCACCGAGGTCTACACCGGTGTCGCCGGCAGCCACATCCGCAGCCTGAACTCGAGCGGCATGGTGGCCATCAAGGAAAAGGAGGTGACCCAGGCCGACATCGATCGCGTGGTCGAAACCGCCAAGGCCATCGCCATCCCCAACGATCAGCAAATCCTGCACATCCTGCCCCAGGAATTCATCATCGACGGGCAGGAGGACGTGCGCGAGCCGCTGGGGATGAGCGGAGTCCGGCTCGAGGTCAAGGTGCATATCGTGACCGGTGCGGTGTCGGCGGTGGAAAACATCACCAAGTGTGTGCGGCGATGCGGGCTCGAGGTGAAGGACGTGATCCTGCAGCCTCTCGCGTCGGCGATTGCCGTCCTGAACGACGATGAAAAGGAGCTCGGCGTATGTCTCATGGACATTGGCGGCGGCACGACGGATCTCGCGGTGTTTTCGGGCGGCGCAATCCGGCACACCGCCGTCATTCCGATTGCCGGCGACCAGGTTACCAACGACATTGCAATGACGTTGCGCACGCCCACCAAGGAGGCCGAGGAATTGAAGCTTCGGCACGGTTGCGCGCTGCGCCCGCTCGCCAATGCCAACGAGATGATCGAGGTACCCGGCGTCGGCGAGCGCGGACCGCGCAAGCTCTCGCGCCAGATGCTGGCCGAAGTCATCGAACCGCGCATTGAGGAGCTCTACACCCTCGTGCAGGCCGAGTTGCGGCGCAGCGGCTTCGAGGAACTCCTCTCGTCGGGCATCGTGCTGACCGGCGGCTGCGCGCTGCTGCAGGGGATGACCGAGCTTGGCGAGGAAGTCTTTCACTTACCGGTGCGCGTCGGCGTGCCGGCGTACGCAGGGGGGCTCGCGGATGTCGTCCGCAGCCCACGTTATGCCACCGCAGTCGGCCTCTTGCTCGAAGGCCGCGACCAATACCTCCGCGCCGAGCAATCGCGATCCCAGACCACGGGCATCGGCGGCGTCGCGGAACGCATGAA
>JBDUCE010000450.1:0-2698 GCA_040003635.1 Betaproteobacteria bacterium | reverse complement strand
GCCAGCCGATCGACGTCATGGGTGTAGCGGTTATAGGCCACCACCGCCGGAATCGCCGCGAAGAGGCCGATGGCCGTGGCGATCAACGCTTCGGCAATGCCCGGCGCCACTTGCGCGAGCGTGGCCTGGCTCACATTGGCGAGGCCGCGGAACGCATTCATGATCCCCCACACGGTGCCGAACAGGCCGATGTAGGGACTGACCGATCCTACCGTCGCAAGCCCCGCGAGATGCGCTTCGAGGGAGTCGATCTCGCGCTGATACGCGGCGCGCATGGCCCGTCGCGCACTGTCGAGCGTCACCGCCGAAGTGCTGCCCTGCTTGCGATGCTTCGCGTATTCGCGAAAGCCCAGGCTGAAGATCTGCTCGAGGCTCGCGCCGGCGCCCGCTTCCCGGGCGCGCTGGTACAGGGCGTTGAGGTCGCCGCCCTTCCAGAACTCCTCTTCGAACCGGTCGGTCTCGCGCGTCGTTCGTTTGAGCTGGAAGAGCTTCAGGAAAATCTGGGACCACGACCAGATCGACAGTCCGACGAGCAAAGCGAGCACGGCCTGGACGACGACGGAAGCCTGTGAGACGAGGGTGAGAAAAGACAGGTCGGTGTGTACGTTCATGCGTGTTGTTGGAGGCGGGCGAGCAGGGGGAGGGGTATCCGCACGGCACGCCATTGTGCGGGATGAAGGCATACCAGCGTGACCCGGGCGTCGGTCACCGTATCGCCGGCGCGGGTGACGCTCTGGTCGAGAATCAAACGCGAGCGGCCAAGCTCTCGAACCGTTACGCCAACCTCGAGCCGATCGCCGAGGCGCGCCGGTTGTAAATACCGGATGTCGACCCGGTGGACCACGAAAGCGACCGCATGTTCCCGTTCCAGCACCGCGATCTCCATGCCAAGCGCCGACAGCCACTCGGCGCGGGCGCGCTCCATGTAGCGCAGGTAGTTGGCGTAATACACGACGCCCGCGGCGTCGGTGTCCTCATAATAAACGCGAACCGGGAAACAAAAGCCTTGCGTGGCGGTACCGCTCATTCCGGGGCAAAGAGATCGACCGGGCTTCCAGGCTGCGCCTTCGCCGCCGGTGGCGTGAGGCCGAAATGCCGGTAGGACAACGCGGTCGCGATCCGCCCGCGTGACGTGCGCTGCAGGAAGCCCTGCTGGATCAGGTACGGCTCCAGCACGTCCTCGATGGTGTCGCGTTCCTCGCCGATCGCGGCCGCGAGATTGTCGACCCCTACCGGTCCGCCGGCGAACTTGTCGAGCACGGTCCGCAACAGCTTGCGATCCATCACGTCGAGGCCGATCGCATCCACGTCGAGCATGACCAGTGCGTCATCGGCGACCGGCCGCGAGATGGCGCCGTCGGCGCGGACCTGGGCGTAATCACGCACCCGCCGCAACAGCCGGTTGGCGATACGCGGGGTGCCGCGCGATCGGCGTGCAATCTCCAGCGCTCCGTCCGGGTCGATTGCGATGTCGAGCAGCCTCGCCGAGCGGGTCACGATGCGGGTCAACTCCTCCGCCGTATAGAACTCGAGCCGGGCGACGATGCCGAAGCGGTCGCGCAGCGGATTGGTGAGCATTCCGGCACGCGTGGTCGCGCCGATCAGGGTGAACGGCGGCAGGTCGAGTTTCACACTGCGCGCGGTCGGACCTTCGCCGATCATGATGTCGATCTGGAAATCCTCGAGGGCGGGGTAGAGGATTTCCTCGACGACGGGCGACAGGCGATGGATTTCGTCGATGAACAGCACATCGTTGGGCTCGAGATTGGTGAGGAGCGCAGCCAGGTCACCCGCGCGCTCGAGCACCGGCCCTGACGTCTGGCGCAGGTTGACGCCGAGCTCGTGCGCGATGATGTGCGAGAGGGTGGTCTTGCCGAGTCCCGGCGGCCCGAACAGCAGCACGTGGTCGAGGGCTTCCTTGCGCTGGCGCGCTGCCTGCACGAAGATCGACAGCTGGGCCCGGATTTTTTCCTGGCCGACATATTCGTCCAGCGCCCGCGGCCGCAGCGCCCGCTCGACGATCTCCTCCTTCACCCCCACCGGGGCTGCGCCTACCAGGCGGTTCTGCTGGTCGTTTTCGATCATGTCAGCGACGAATGGCGGCGGAAGGGTTGCCTGCGCTTCAGCTCTTCGCCAGGAGCTTCAGTGCCTGCCGGATGCCATCGCCGACGGCCAGGCCGTCGGGCAATTGCTTCACCGCGGCCACCGCTTCCTTGTCGCTATAGCCGAGCGAGAGCAGCGCGTTGAGGATGTCCGCGGACACGGGCGGCGGCCGATGTACGCCCACTGCCGTCGTGAGATCGGCGCCCAGCTTGTCCTTCAATTCGAGCATCAGGCGCTCGGCAGTTTTTTTGCCGATACCCGGAATTTTGGTGAGCCGGCCGGTTTCCTGCAGGGTCACCGCTTGCGCGAGCTCGGCGACCGACAATCCCGAAAGAACCGACAGCGCCGTGCGTGCTCCGACGCCGGTGATCTTCAGCAACTGGCGAAACGCCCGGCGCTCGTTGTCGCTGCCGAATCCGAACAGGAGATGCGCATCTTCCCGCACCACCAGATGGGTGAAAAGCGCGACCCGCTCACCGGTTCCCGGCAGGTTGTAGAACGTGCTCATCGGCACGTCCACCTCATAGGCCACCCCCTGCACGTCGACCAGGACCTGCGGCGGGTTTTTTTCGAGAAGCGTTCCGGTCAGACGGCC
>JBDUCE010000060.1:0-9041 GCA_040003635.1 Betaproteobacteria bacterium | reverse complement strand
TCGGGACTGGGGACTGGGGACTGGGGACTCGGGAATCGGGAATCGGGAATCGGGAACCGGGAATCGGGAATCGTCATCCCCGCGAACGCGGGGACCCATTTTGATCTTGGAAGTGAGCCCATTTTGAAGCTGAGGAAAATGGATTCCCGCGTCCGCGGGAATGACGGAATTGCTGCGTGGTCATTCGTCCTCCGTCCTCTGAGTGTTGGCCTCCATCCCCTGAGTGTTGGCCTCCGTCCTCTGAGTCTTATCCTCCGTCCGCTGAATCTTGTCCTCTGATCCCTGTTTCCTGATCCCTGATTCCCGAGATCCCCAGCGCTCCAGAAATTGTGCCGCGCGCTTCTGGCCGCCCAGGCCGAAGGCGAGGGCGAGCGCCACCGCGACGGCGCCGAGCAGGATCAGGAAACTCTGCCGAATGAGGTCGCCCACGCCCAACTGATCGAGCGCGATCAGCAGCACGAACACGACCACCGCGTACATCGCGATGCGCCCCAGTAACTCGCTGTCGGAAACCCCCGCATTGCGGCAGTACACCGTTACCGAGCGACCCACGAAGCGTCCGAAATAGGCGCCGAACGCGAGGATCACCACCGCCAGCATGACGCGGGGAACGAACAGCACCACGCGTCCCACGAGATCGGTGACGTAGCCGAGTCCCACACCGTTGAACGCGATCGTGAGCGCGGTCAGGATCACCAGCCAGTAGAGGAGGAGGCCCAGCACGTCCGTGGTGTCGGTCTCGCCGCCGCCTTGGCGCAGGAAGCCATCGAGTCCCGAGCGCTGGGTCAGGACATGAAAGTTGACGGCGCGCAACGCCTTGACGAGGGCAAAGCGCAAGGCCTTGGCCACCAGCCAGCCGATGATGACGATGAATACCGCGAACAGTGCGCGAGGCAACAATTCGCCAATCTGCAACAGGAACGCGCGCGCCGGTTCCCACAACGTGCTGATCGGTTCCATTCGTCACTCCTCGGTTGCGCTGCGGGATGGCGCGATAAGCGCCGCCGCGATACCCCGCAACGGGATCGCGACCCAGTCGGGACGGTTGTCGAGCTCGTAATTGAGCTCGTACATCGCCTTTTCCAGGACGAAGAACGGCAGCAGCTTCGTCGCATCCTTCCAATCGCCGAACACGCGGGCGGGCGCAATCGCGACCCTGTAGGCATCGAGAAACGCCGCCGCGGTGGCCGTCTGCCACTGCTGCGCCAGCGGGCCGAGCACCGGGATGAGATCGGGACGGCCCGCGGTGGCACGCTGCAGCGCCGTATGCACGGCGTAGTCGAAGGACCGCAGCATGCCGGCCACATCCTTCAACGGCGAGAGCTTTTGCCGGCGCTCCCGCAATGGACGCGCCGGCTCGCCCTCGAAGTCGGCGATGATGAAATCGTTTTGCGCGAGCAGCACCTGCCCGAGATGGTAATCGCCATGAACGCGGGTACGGATGGTGCCGGTCGCTTCGGCGCAATGGGTGGACAGCCGCGTGGCGATGTCGGCGCGTTGCCGGAGCACTGCCTCGGCATCGGTACGAGCGGCCGGCGGGAGGGCGCCGAGTTGTTGCGCCATCTTGTCCAGCACGAGATCGGCGTCATCGACCGCGCGGATGCACCACGCCTGCGCGTGATCGGCCGACGCCCGCTCGGGCTCGAACGCAGGATCACCGGCACGCGTGGCGAGGGCGCAGTGCAGCTCGGCCGTGCGCAGGCCCAAGGTGCGCACCAGCGCCAGGTAGCCGCCGTGGACGTCATCGGCAACCGACCCGCGGGCGGCGCTCGACTGCTGTTCGAGGAACTGCGCCAGATAGTTGACGCTGAACTCGAAACCGTCGCCCTGGTTCTCCACGTATCCCTGCAACAGCGCGAGCGTGGTCGGGGAGCCATCTGCCGCGACGTAATCGAGCGTTCCGGCCACCGGCACGCAGTTGGCGAAGCGCGCAACTTCGGTGAGGAATCGTCCGATCTCGGCCTCGGGGTTCACGCCGCTCTCCAGCCGGCGATAGGCTTTGAGGAACAACCGGTCGCCCAGGATAAGCGTGCTGTTGCTGCTGAGCGTACTCGCCACCCGCACCGGCAGCTTCGACGGTGCGGGTCCGGCGAGCGCCGCGAAAGCGCCTGTGGGACTGCCCCGCAGGGTCCCGCTCCCGCCACGGAGCTCCCGCCCGGAACCGATGGCATCGACCATCGCATGGCAGAACCGATCATCGGCCAGCGCATCGGCGAGCACGCCGATCACCGCCTGCTGGCGCACCTTGGCGATGCCTGCGGCGAGCAGGCTCCGATGCCGTTCGTCGTCGGTCTCCTCCCACGACAGCGAAAGCGGGATGAAATAAGTTTGCGGCGGCGCGCCCGTGCGCTCGGCGTGAAACAGCGCCACCAGCCAGGATTCCTGGCTGGCATCGGGCCAGTCGACGTGGTCGATCAGGGCGAGCCGCTGCAACGCTGTCCCCTTGCCGGCAAACCATCGCTGCGTCGCGACGAATTGCGGCAACAGCGCGCGTTCGAGCTGAGTGCGCACCTTTTCGGCCATGGCGATGCGCCAGGGCACCACGCGATCGCGAAACAGGCTGTTCCAGCCGTCGAAGAGCACCAGCACCGGCAGCTCTTCGCGCGCCGCGCGATCATCGTGCCACGGCGGCACCTCTTCGTTCTTGGCCAGGCGAAACCACATGAAGCCGTGGCTCGGCAGGGTAAGCATATAGGGAAGCTCGCCGATGGGAGGAAATGCCGTCCGGCCCAAAAGTTCGATCGGCACCCGCCCCTTGCTGGCGGACAGGTCGAGCTGGACCGGTTGTGCCGAGCGCGCCAGATTGGCCACGCACAGGATGCGTTCACCCGCAAATTCACGAAGGTAGGCGAGCACCTTGCGATTGCCGGGCTTGAGGAACGTGAGGCTGCCCCGTCCAAAGGCCTTCACGTCCTTGCGGACCGCGAGCATCCGTCGCATCCAGTTCAGCAGCGAGGACGGTTCGCGCGTCTGCGCTTCCACATTCACCGACTGATAGCCATACACGGCATCCATGATCGGCGGCAGATAGAGTCGCTGCGGATCGGCGCTGGAAAAGCCGGCATTGCGCTCCGGCTGCCATTGCATGGGTGTGCGCACGCCATCGCGGTCGCCGAGATAGACGTTGTCGCCCATCCCGATCTCGTCGCCGTAATAGATCACCGGTGTTCCCGGCATGGAGAGCAGCAGGCTGTTCATCAGCCGGATCCTGTCCAGGTCGTTGTCGAGCAACGGCGCGAGGCGCCGGCGGATGCCGATGTTGATGCGCGCCCGCGGATCGGCGGCGTACATCTGGTACATGTAATCGCGCTCGCGGCTGGTCACCATTTCGAGCGTCAGCTCGTCGTGATTGCGCAGGAAGATCGCCCACTGGCAGTTCGGCGGCAGATCCGGAGTCTGCGCCATGATCTCGACGATCGGATGGCGGTCTTCCTGCGCGATGGCCATGTACATGCGCGGCATCAGCGGGAAGTGATAGGCCATGTGACATTCGTCACCATCGCCGAAGTATTCGCGCACGTCCTCGGGCCACTGGTTCGCCTCCGCCAGCAGCAGCTTGCCGCGGTTCCGGGCATCGATCGCCGCACGGATCTGCCGGATCACCGCATGAGTCTCGGGCAGGTTCTCGTTGTTGGTGCCCTCGCGCTCCACGAGGTAGGGGATCGCATCCAGCCGGAAGCCGTCGACGCCGAGATCGAGCCAGAACTCCATCGTCTTGACGATCGCCTTCAGGACTTTCGGATTGTCGAAGTTGAGGTCGGGCTGGTGGGAAAAAAAGCGGTGCCAGTAATAGGCCTGCGCCGTTTCATCCCAGGTCCAGTTCGACTTCTCGGTGTCGGTGAAAATGATGCGCGTTCCGGCATAGCGCGACGGATCATCGCTCCACACGTAATAGTCGCGCTTTGCCGATCCCGGCGGCGCGCGCCGGGCGGCCTGGAACCACGGGTGCTGGTCGGAGGTATGGTTGACGATCAGCTCGGTGATGATGCGCAGGCCGCGCCGGTGCGCCTCGCGCACGAAATGGCGGAAGTCGGCGCGCGTGCCATAGGCCTCGGCTACATTGTGATAGTCGGCGACGTCGTAACCGTCGTCACGCATCGGCGACGGATAGAACGGCAGCAGCCAGATCGTATTGACGCCGAGGTCCTGGACATAGTCGAGCTTTTGGGTAAGGCCCCTGAAATCGCCGATGCCGTCGTCGTTGGAATCGAAGAAGGCCTTGACGTGCAATTCGTAGATGACGGCGTCGAGATACCAGAGCTCGTCATCGGCTGCCGCAGTGGCCTGCTGCTCGAGATCGGGGGGTGCTCCTGGTTCCATCGGCCGCGCTTTTGTCCCGTTCTTCATTCGAAGTGATCGAAATCGTGCTCGCTCTTGCCGCGCCGGCGGACGCGAAAGACGTGAGCCGCGATGCGATCGGGGTCGAGCTCGATATAGTTGCGCGCGCCATGCCACAGGTAACGCACGTCAGTGAGCAGGTCGTGGACCTGGAAAGGCACGGCCGGATCGAGACCGAGTGCGGCGAGATCGAGTTGCACCCAGCCGGATTGGCGGTGATGGAAGTCGAGGTTCACCGCCACGATCACCACGTTGGGCACCTCGCCGGCGAGCATGTCATCGATGTCCGTCTTGCTGAAGCAGAGAAGGTTTTCGTTGTCCGTCGGAACGAATCGGAGTCCCGCATTCGATTGCAGTGCGGGATTGTCGTGCCGGGCGCGGTTGATGCGGGCGATGAGCTCGGAGAGGTTGCCCGGGTGCTCCAGGTTCCACGACTTGAGCTCGTACTTTTCGGAATGCAGATACTCCTCGCTGCCCGGTTCGCGCGGCAGATGCTCCAGGAGCTCGTACGCCGGTCCATAAATGCCGTAGTTCGCGCACAGCGTGGCTGAGAGCACCAGCCGGGTCACGAACGCCGGCGGCCCGCCGAACTGCAGCGCTTCGGGCAGGATGTCCGGGGTGTTCGGCCAGACGTTGGGACGGAAGTATTCGCAGCCGGGGCCCTGCGTCAGCTCGGTAAAGTAGTCCGTCAATTCCTGTTTGGTATTGCGCCAGGTGAAGTACGTATATGACTGCGTGAACCCGAGCTTCGCCAGGCGATGCATCACTTTCGGACGCGTGAATGCTTCGGAGAGCAGGATGACTTCGGGGTGCTCCTGCTTCAACCTGGCAATCGCCCACTCCCAGAACGCAAACGGCTTGGTATGCGGATTGTCGACGCGAAAGATCTGCACCCCCTCGCCGATCCAGAACGTGAAGATGCCGGCCAGCTCCCGCCAGAGCGCCTGCCAGTCGTCGGTCTCGAAATGAAACGGATAGATGTCCTGGTATTTCTTGGGTGGATTCTCCGCATATTGCACACTGCCATCCGGACGGCGGCGAAACCATGCCGGATGCTCTTTGACGTAGGGATGGTCGGGGGCCGTCTGGAAGGCAATGTCGAGCGCCACCTCGATGCCGTACGCCTTGGCCGCTGCGAGCAATTGCCGGAAGTCCGCCAGCGTACCCAGCGCCGGATGGATGGCGGCATGGCCGCCCTCGGCCGCGCCGATGGCCCAGGGGCTGCCCACGTCGGCGTTCGTCGCATCGAGCGTGTTGTTGCGTCCTTTCCTGCGCTCGCGTCCGATCGGATGAATCGGGGGCAGATAGAGTACGTCGAATCCCATTCGTGCAATGTGCGGCAGGCGGTTTTCGCAATCGCGAAACGTTCCGTGTTCGCCGGGGGTCTCGCTGCAGGAGCGCGGGAAGAGCTCGTACCAGCTCGAAAAGCGCGCCCGCAAGCGGTCGACCGTGACCGGGAACTCCACCGGGAACGTCACCGCATAGCGCCGGTCGGGATAACGGGTTGCCGCTTGCGCCAACGCGGGGTCGAGCCCGAGCGCGCGGATTTCCTCGGGGGCGCGCACCTCCCGCAGGTCCGCAGCCCAGCGCGACAGCCGCGCCGCATCGTCGTTGCTGGCGCGTCCAACCGCATTGGCGCGCTGCGCGGCATGGGTGAGTAACTCGGCGGCGACGCGCGCGGCGATGCGCAGGTCATCCGGGTCCACGCGCCGGGCAAGATCGTAGCGCCACGACAGGAACGCGTCGACCCAGGCAGTGACGGTATAGCGATAGCTGCCGGGCGCGTCGACCGTAAACGCGGCGCGCCAGCGGTCGTTGCCCAGAGGGACCATCGGCACGCTGTTCCAGCCCGATGCGTCGGCGCGGCGCCAGAGCAGGAGACAGGTGATCTGATCGTGACCGTCGGCAAAGCAATCGGCCTCGACCGTAACCTCATCGCCGGCGATACGCTTGATGGCAAAGCGCCCGCCATCCACCGCGGGGGCGATGCCCTCGATCACGGCCCGAACGCGACCCTCCTCCGGAAAGCGCGCACCGCTCACGTTGTCCTGGCTTCAGTTGCCATGGCCATGCCGGCCTTCATGATCAGCACGCTTAAGGGTGGCAGGGTGAGCATGAGCGAATGCGAACGGCCATGGAACGGCACCGGCGTGGCGTTCACTCCGCCGCAGTTGCCCGCGCCGCTGCCGCCGTAGATCGATGCGTCGCTGTTGAGCAGCTCCTTCCAGAATCCGCCATTGGGCGCGCCAACCACGTAATGGGTGCGGATGACCGGCGTGAAATTGCATACCACCAGGAGCGGCGTGCCGCTTCCGCCGCGACGCAGATACGCAAGAATGCTGGCGCCGGCATCGCTGCTGTCGATCCATTCGAACCCGGCCGGCTCGAAATCTCGCATGTACAACGCTGCCTCGGCGCGATACAGGGCGTTGAGATCCGCGACCCAGCGCTGGACTCCCGCGTGCTCGGGGTATTGCAGCACCGACCATTCGAGCGCGCTGTCGTGCGCCCACTCGCGGCGCTGGCCGAATTCGGCGCCCATGAACAGCAGCTTCTTGCCCGGATGCGTCCACATGTAGCCGAAGAGCAGACGCAGGTTGGCAAACTGCTGCCAGGTGTCGCCGGGCATCTTGCCGATCAGCGAACCCTTGCCGTGCACCACCTCGTCATGCGAGAGCGGCAGGACGAAATTCTCGGTGAACGCATACCAGAGCGAAAACGTCAGCCGGTCCTGGTGGTATTTGCGATTGATCGGGTCCTGGTGCATGTAATCGAGCGTGTCATGCATCCAGCCCATGTTCCATTTCATGCCAAAGCCGAGCCCGCCGGAGAACATCGGACGCGACACCATCGGCCACGACGTCGATTCCTCCGCGATCATCTGCGTATCCGGATAGTCGCGATACACCGCTTCGTTCAGCATGCGCAGGAACGAAACCGCTTCGAGGTTTTCCTTGCCGCCATGGACATTGGGAATCCATTCTCCGGAGCTGCGCGCATAGTCGAGGTAGAGCATCGAGGCGACGGCATCCACCCGCAAGCCGTCGACATGGTAGCGGTCGAGCCAGAACAGCGCGCTCGAAAGCAGAAAGGCGCGCACTTCGTTGCGGCCGTAATTGAAGATGCAGCTGCTCCACTCCGGATGAAATCCCTGGCGCGGGTCGGCGTGCTCATAAAGATGCGTGCCGTCGAACGAGGCGAGGCCGTGCGGGTCATTGGGAAAATGCGACGGCACCCAGTCGAGGATCACGCCGATCCCGTTCTGGTGCAGCACGTCGACGAGATACATGAAATCCTGCGGCGTTCCGTACCGCGCCGTCGGGGCAAAATAGCCGGTCGTCTGGTAACCCCACGAGCCGTAGAACGGGTGCTCCATGATGGGCATCAGCTCGACGTGGGTGAAGCCCATGGCGAGCACGTACTCCGCCAGGGGTGCCGCGACAGCGCGGTAACCAAGGAAGTTGTGGTCGGCGTCGCGACGCCACGATCCCAGATGCAGCTCGTAGACCGCCATCGGCGCATCCAGCGCGTTGTGGCGCGCTCGCCCGGCCATCCAGTCGGCATCGTTCCAGGCGTATTCGAGCGACCACGTGCGCGAAGCCGTATGCGGCGGGCACTCCGCGAAAAACGCCATGGGATCGGCCTTGTCGAGCACCGTAGAGTCGCGGGCACTGACAATGCGGTACTTGTACGCCTGTCCCCTTTGGACTCCGGGGAATTCGCCGTCCCACACTCCGGAGCCATCGGTCCGGGGAGTCAACGGGTGGGTCTCCCCATGCCACCCGTTGAAGTCGCCGATGACCGCAACACTGGCGGCGTTGGGCGCCCATACTCCGAAGCGCGTGCCAAGAGGGCTTCCTTCCGGGCGCAAACGGCAACCCAGCGCCTCGTACAGCCGGCCGTTGGTACCCTCGCGAAAAAAATAAATCCCCTGGTCTGACAGCACTGCGATCCTCTCCCCAAATCCCATTGCCCACAATTCAGCGCGACAGGGAACGCACGGTTGTTGTCCGCTCGAGCATTGTCAGTAACCGACAGCAAAAGACACCGGAGCGTTCCGGAGAGGATACGCGGCCACCCCGCGCGCATCCTGCCCCTTGGTCCGTCGCCGAGTGCATTGCACACCGATACCGCTAAACCCAGATCATTAGCCCGCACTCGAAGGGATGGATGAGATCGGCATGGGCCGGGTAAACGCGGATCCGATAATCCAGTCCCCCGCACTGATCGGGAGTGTAGGCAAGCACCCACTCCGCAGCGGTGGTTTCCGCCGAGTCCGGCTGGAACTTGAACGGCGTGCGCTGCGGCACCGCGTCGGAGGCGGTATCGACCGGGACGATCACCAGTTCGACCACGATGTGGGCGGCATCGAGTCCGTTCAACTCCACCGCGACCGCGAGATTGAAGGTTTCGCCGAACACCAGCGCAGCCGGTGGGGTGTCGAGCCGCCGGGCCCGCACCCCCGGCCATGCCGCCTGCACCTGCGCCTTCCATTGCGCGATTTCACGGGCCAGCGCGTGGCCGCCCGCGTCGAAGCGCCGGTGCGCCCGTGCCGCCGGGGCGTAGAACTTTGCGATGTAGTCTTCGAGCATGCGCGTGGCGCGGAAGCGCGGCAGGATGGTCGCAATCGATTGCTTCGCCATCCTGATCCAGCCCGGTGAATAGCCCGCCGGCACGCGCTCGTAATAAAGCGGCAGCACCTG
>JBDUCE010000059.1:0-9070 GCA_040003635.1 Betaproteobacteria bacterium | reverse complement strand
ATGCGATTGCCGCCCGCGATGACACATCTGGTATTGGTGAACGGCCTTTACATCGCGCCGGCCAGACGCGCGAGCCATGCGCTGCAGCACGGCGACGCCCTCGCCGTCTGGCCGCCCATTGCCGGCGGATAGCCGCGCGTGGCCGAGGTTGTTGGCGTGCATCGCGACATGGGTTGCACACGGGCGGAGTTCATGGGCTGGCTCGCGGGTGCAACGCGCGGGGCGCCGCTGCAAGCGGCGGGCGGCATGGTGACCATCAGCCTTCCCGGCGGCAGTGTGCAGATTACGCTGCAAGAAAAACCGCCGCGAACCATCGGTGCGCTCTCCCTCCCCGTGCTCGGTGCCACTTTCGCATTCGAGGGGCTCGACCCGGCAGCGCGCGAGGATTTCCTGCGCTATTTCGACTTGTACACCCGGCGTGGCGGTGGTTAGCGCCGCCTCAGGTGTCACCCGGCAGGAAGCGGACGGGACCCTTCGGCGCGGTACAATCGCAGTGCCGCTGCCCGTTGCAGCGCGCTTTTCTAAAACAGTCGAGGCATCAAAGACAATGAGCACCGCCAACAGACTGTTCTGCATCACCTGCGCTGCGTTCGCCGCTCTCTGCGTTCCGTTGTCGCATGCAGCCAATGAGCCGCCGAAGACGACGGCACCGGGTGGCATGCCGGCAACGACCAGCATGCCGCCTCCAGCCAACGCGCCCGCCGCGACCCCTGCACCCGCCGCACCCATGGCAGCACCGCCAAGTGCCGCTGCTGCCGCGCCCAAGGCCTCCGGCGGTGGCGAGACCGGGCTCGCTGCGGTTTATAGCGACCGCCTCAATGGACGCAAGACGGCGAGCGGCATGCGCTACGACCGCGGCCGCCTGACCGCAGCACACAAGACGCTGCCCTTCGGCACCCGGGTCAAGGTAACCAACAACAGCAATCACAAGACCGTGACGGTGCAGATCAACGATCGGGGCCCGGCGCAGGCGGGCCGCATTCTCGACCTCTCTCCCGCCGCGGCGAAAGCGCTCGGCATCAAGCCGAAGGGCATGGCGGAAGTGACGACGGAAGTCGTGGCGGAAGCGCCCGGCCGGGCGAAGAAATAGCAAGCCGCCCGCCTGCCGGAGACCCCGGCGGCGGATCCGGCGTGACCGACAAGCTCGGCGGCTTGGCCCACAGGACTGGGTGGTATGTTCGGCAAGAAGCCTTGACGCGATAGCGGGCGCGGGCACGGCGTCAGTCCGAAGATCGAACGCGGTCGGATTCAGAATTCGTACTCGATCTGTGCGCGCGCGGTGTGATCGGGGGCGGCGGAGGTGAGCCCGAAGAGGAAGGCCGCGTTGTACTTCAGCACGTGGCGCCCCCCGAGATTCCATTTGCCGAAGAGCGCAGGTCCCGCGCGGTGATTCTGCTCACTCGAGCTGTGCCAGTGGTTCCACTTGCCGACTTCGCCGAAACCCTGGGCCCCGAGATCGATATTGCCGCGGGAGAGATAGCGCACCTGCCATTGGTAGCCGAGCTCGGTCGCAGCTTGCGCTTCCGACCGGAAATGACGCTCGACCAACACATTGAAGTTGAGCTGCCAGCGATCCCAATCGGTCTGCAACAGCGGACCGAGGCGAACCTCATAGCCTTCGGCGGAAACGCGCGGGCGCTCGAGCTCGATCACGAATCCGAGATCGACGGGAAAGTGGCCCGGCTCCGTCAGCTGGAAGCGGTTTTCCCATTCAAAGGCGTCGAACCGCGTCGAGCCCCCGCCGCCCTTTTCGTATTTGGCGTATACCTCCGTAAACCACTTCTCGCTGATGCCATAGCCGAAGCCCAGCGATCCGGCGCTGAACCGCTGCTCACCTGAGCTCTTCGCGCTGCCGATCTTGAAGTCGATCTCCCGCTCTCCGTATTCGACATTCGGAGTGTAGACATAGTCGGCTGGGCCGGCAGAGGCCATGAGGGGCAATGCTGCAAGCAAGACAACCGCAAGGCGATACGGGAGATTCACGGTCTAGCTCCAGGGTCGAAAGAAGCGTCAATGATAATAATTCTCATTCTCATTGACAAGGGCGATTCCCATCCCGCGCGGACTCGTGTTCGCCTTGTTGCATGAATCAGACATGGGCGGGTCAATCGGCCACAGGCCAGCCGTTGGTCCGAGCATCGATCGCACACACACACTCGCGATCCGCTGCGACGGCGGCAAGCTCCTCGCGTTGATCCTGACGCAATGGCGGTCTGCACCTCTCGCCCGCATCGGCGCCGCCACAACGCTCGAGCTTTGTGGCGGCCCCCAGGCCGCGTTGCAACCTTGCGTGGCTAGGTGCTAAGCGGATGCAGTCCCGAGCTTGCGCTCGAGCTCAGCGACCCGTGCCCGAAGGTCCTTTTCAGTGCGATATGCGGCCGTGCAATCGCGGCCAATGGCCAACGCGCCGGAAACGACCCCGTCGCGGTCTTGCACCAGGCCGAAACTCAGGCTCACATACAAATGGCTGCCGTCCTTGTGAACCGCCCGGGTGGTCAGGGCCCGGCCCGCATATTTTATCTCCCCTTTATTGATGCTTGCGTTGAATCCTTCCCAGTGGGCGTGGCGAAGTCGCTCCGGAATGATCACGTCCAGGCTTCGGCCAAGCACTTCGCCGGCAAGATAGCCGAACAGCGCCTCGGCACCGCGATTCCAGACCCGGATTGCTCCGGCACGGTCGGCGAAGATGATGGCGTCCGAAGCGTGATTCACGATAGCCTGATACAGGTCCGTCGTCGGAGCTTGCAATTCCTGGGCAACTTAAATCGTCGATTCCTTTTCCCTTATGAAGCTCAACATACTTTCCGATCTTCATCTAAGTCTCGGGGCGTTGGAACGACCCGAGAATGATGCCGATGTAATCATCCTGGCGGGAGACATTGCTCGACCGCGCGAGGCCATTGCCTGGGCATCGGGCTTCGCCAAGCCCGTTCTTTACGTTCCGGGAAATCACGAGTTCTACGGCGGAAGCATCGTGGATACCGTCGCCGAGCTCCGGCGTGCGTGCAGCGGGACCAATGTGCGCGTGCTGGCCGGCGACCAAGTCACCATGGGAGGGGTGCGCTTTCTGGGCACCACCCTGTGGACGGATTTCATGCTGTTCGGCACGGGCGGGAAACGCGCCGCGGCGATACGGGACGCAACGCACTCGATGCGCGATTTCAGCAGGATTCGTACCGGCGACGCGGCGGAAACGCTGTTCACTCCGGACGATTCAGCGGCGTTGTTCAAAGTCCAGGCCGAATGGCTCGACAACGAGCTTGCCGAACCCTTTGCCGGCCCGACCGTGGTGATTACCCACCACGCCCCATCGCGCCAGAGCATCCATCCGCGGTTTGCCGAATCTCTGCTGAATCCATGTTTCGTTTCCGACGCCGATCGTTTGATGGGCCGAAACCGCGCGCGGCTTTGGATACACGGACACACCCATGACAGCTTCGACTACCTGTGCAACGGTACGCGGGTGCTGTGCAATCCGCGGGGTTATGTGCAGCACGGGATCAACGAGAATCCATTGTTCGATCCGAACCTGCTCGTGGACGTGAATGTCGAGGGTGTCCCTGCCGACGCACCCGGGAGCCGATGAATGAAAGGATACGCTCGATGATTGCAACGGCATTGACGAAAATGTTCGGCCTCGCGCACCCGATCGTTCTCGCGCCCATGGGTGGCGTATCAGGCGGGAGCCTCGCCGCGGCGGTCTCCAATGCCGGCGGTCTGGGGCTGGTCGGCGGCGGCTACGGCGATCCGGCCTGGATTCGCACCGAGCTATCGCGGGTGAAAGAGGAGACGCGCCGGCCGTGGGGGATCGGCGTTATCACATGGTCCATCGAACGCAGCGTGCTGAAGTTGTCACTGGGCTACCAGCCCGACGCGTTCATGCTCTCTTTCGGCGATCCGCGCCCCTATGCGCCGGCAATCAAGGCGGCGGGCTGCAAGCTGATCTGCCAGGTGCAGGACGTGGAGCAGGCGGGGGTCGCGTGCGACGCCGGAGCCGACCTGATCGTTGCCCAGGGCACCGAAGCGGGCGGACACGGCGGTCGCCGGGCGACGTTGCCGCTGGTGCCCGCGGTCGTGGACGCGGTGGCGCCCGTCCCGGTGGTTGCGGCCGGCGGCATCGCCGACGGTCGTGGCCTGGCCGCTGCGCTGATGCTGGGCGCCCATGGTGCGTTGATCGGCACGCGCTTCTACGCATCGGCCGAGGCCCTCGGCCAGGATCGGGCAAAACAATGCATCGTCGCCGCGCGCGGCAGTGAGACTGCGCGCACCCGCGTGTTCGACATCGTGCGCGGGTACCCGTGGCCGGCGGGCTATTCGGGGCGTGCACTTCGCAACCGCTTCATGGAGCGTTGGGATGGCCGCGAAAGCGACCTGGAGAGGGCATTGGAAGCCGAGCGTGCCGCGTATCAAGCGGCCGCCCGCGAGGGCGACTGCGATACGACCGTGGTCTGGGCCGGTGAGGCCGCTGATCTCATTACCAGCGTGGACGCGGCGACTGTAATTGTCGCGCGCATGAGCGCCGAAGCCGAAGCGCAGTTGCGCGAGGGTGGGAGACTCGCGCGTTAAATGCCCTGATCGTGACCCCGCCGACCGGACGTTACCCAATCACGCTGCATTGCGTCTGGCCAGCGACCACATCGCCCCCAAGCCACCGTTCGTTGCTTACTGTAAAGCTACGAGCGCTCGCTCCGGCCATCCGATCGGCCAGCGTAACCGTTGCGTCTCGGCCATGAGGCTCTCGAGCTCGGCGAGACATGCCGGATCGCGCGGGTCGCGCTTGAATGTCGCGAGCGTGCGCGCACGCCGGATAAGCATCTCGCTGTAGGGCAGCGGTTCCGCGTGCGTATACGCCTCGAGCGCGTCCGCGTAATGCATCGCCGCAGCGAAATCATCGCGGTCGAGAGCCGCCTCGATGGCATATCGATAATAAAAGAAATAGTTGTGGCTGATGCAACCTGCTGCGAGCACCGCTTCGGCCTCCGCAGCATGCCGCTGGCGTGTCTGGTCGTCGACGGCGCAGAGCGCCATCAGCCCGAGGACCATCGGACCGCAGAAACCAATGCCCGTCTCCCGGGACAGGGCAAGCGCCTCTTCGAGATTGCTCCGCGCTTCGTCGACGGCACCGCGTGAGCGCAGCACTTCGGCGTCATGAGCAAGGATCGCGGCAAGATAACGGCGTGCCCCCAGCGACTGTGCGATGTCACGTGCGCGGTTCTGATACGGTTCCGCTTCCGCATAGCGTGAGCAGGCGGTAAGCAGCCATCCTCTGGACTGCAGCGCGAACATTTCGGCATGGCGGTTGCCCACACGGACGGCCTCGGCGGCGGCCACCGTCATGTCCTGGAGCCCGGCTTCGAATTCATTGAGATAGATCCGGCAATGACCGATCATGACCCGATTGGGAATCGCAATCCGGATGTAGCCGTGGGCATCGCAAAGCGCGACACAACGCGAGAAGCGCGCAAAAGCGGTGCGGAGCAACCCTTGTGCATAGTCGGCGTCGGCAAGCCCACTCACGGTGCGGGCCTCCCATTCGGGGTCCTGCAGTGCGGTGGCGCCCGCAAAAGCCGCCGCGTGCTCGCCCCGGCATTCCACCAAACGTCCGCGCGCGAAGTGCAGGTTTCCGCGTAGATAATGAATCGCGACGAGGTCTGCGGTCAGCGCGGCGGCGGCGGCGATTGCCTCCGCTTCGGCAAGGGTCGCGAGCGCCTCGTCCACCTCACCGGTGAGTCGATGGCCAGCCGCCACCCCCACCATCGCTGCGCATCGGTCCACGGGCGAGAGCGCCGCGGCAAGCGCGGCACGGCTCGCTTCACTCGCGAGCTTGCCGTCGCCGATCTCGCGCAACAATTCGCTGCGCAACAGATTGAGGGAGCAAATGTCTCGCGGCGCCTGCGCCACTGCGGCACCACGATCGGCGAGGACGAGCGCGCGCTCGAGGTGCAGCGCGATCGCCTGGGCGCGCGCCGCTTGCCAATACGCCTGCGGCGCATCCGGCGACTCACCGCGATCGAGATGCCCGGCGCGCAATGCGAGGTCGCGCTCCTCATACCAGGTGCCGGCAGCGACATGCAACGCATTGCGACGCGCGCGGGTAAGCGACGCATAGACACCGTCGCGCACCAGCGCATGCGCGAACAGGAAATCATCGCCATCAACCCGCACCAGGTGATGAGCCAGCAACGGGGCGCAGTCATAGTCCGGCAGTCTCATCAGCTCGCACACGAGCTCGCGCGAGAAGCGTTGACCGATCACCGACGCCGCGCGCAGCGCCGTGCGATCGCGTTCGGGCAGGCGATCCACGCGCGCAAGCAACAGGTTATGCAGCGAAGACGGCAACCGGTCTTCGCCATCGTCGGCGGCGCGCAGCAATTGCTCGAGGAAAAGCGGATTGCCATCAGCGCGCTCGACGCATCTTTGGGCGAAGCGGTTTGACGTCGTAAACAGTCCGCCGGCAAGTGCCACCGCCTCCTCCGCGCGCAGAGGGGCGAGGTCAAGGGTCATCAGGGGGCAATCCGGAATGGAGGCCCGCCATGCGGCGTCCAGCGGATCGCCATCCGAACGCGTGGTCAGCGCCACTACAACAGGCAACCGGCTGATGCCTTGCAGGATTGCGGCGACATAGGAAAGCGTCATCTTGTCGGCCCAATGCACATCCTCGATGCAAAGGAGTACCGGCGTGACCTGCGACCCTGCGGCGACGAGGCGATTCAGCACCTTCGCGCGACCGCGCTGCCGGGTTGCGCTGTCCATTGCCTGATAGATTGCGCGACTTGTCTCCGGCAGCGGCAGATCGACAAGATCGTAGAGAAACGGGCGCTCCTCCTCGGTGCATATGCCGCGTCCGACCACCGCTTCCGCTTGGTTGCTGCGCGCGTCCGGTCCCGCCGAGGGCGAAAGGCCGAGAAGTGATCTGACGACCTCGCGAATGGCATCGCGACCTTCGGCCATACCGAAGTCAAGGACCAGCCCGGTGTGGCATGCGAAGCCATCGGTACGCGCCATCCGGCACAATTCGGCAACGAGCCGAGACTTGCCGATGCCCGGCTCGCCACGCACCAGCACCGCATGTCCCCGGCGCGTTGCCGTGCATTGCTCGAGGAGCGCGGCGAGCTGGACGCGCTCTGTCACGCGCCCGACCATCGGGCCCATTGCCGCGGCACTTGCGCCCCCGTCCAGCCCCGCGAGCCGCCACGCCGCGACCGGGTGGTCGATGCCTTTGATCGCGACCTCCCCGAGCGCGATGCAGCGCGCGAGCGGCGACAGCGCCTCGTGGACCGCGTCGTCGAGCGCAATCTCCCCCGGGCCGGCAATGCCGACGAGCCGCGCCGCAAGGTTCACCGAGGGGCCGATGACGGTGTACGCGCGGTGTTGCTCGCTCCCAACATCGGAGGCGATCACCTCGCCCGACGCAATGCCGATGTGGACTTGGAGAGGGTGGTCCGACTCAACCGTGATTGCCCGCACCGCGCGCGCAATAGCGTCGGCAGCGCGCACGGCGCGCATCGGGTCGTCCCCGTGCGCGAGCGGCGCTCCGAATATCGCCATCACCGCATCGCCGATATGCTTGTCGACGTGACCGCCAAAGCGCTGGACAATGCCGTCGACGACGGCAAAGAAGCTCTCGAGCAACCGGTGCACGTCCTCCGGATCGAGACGTTGCGATAGTTGGGTGTATCCGCAGATGTCCACGAAGAGCACCGTTACGGGCCGGCGCTCGGCGTCGGCAGCGTCCGGGGTCCTCACCGGAGACGGCGCCGCGAGCGGCGTCCCGCAGCCACCGCAGAACTTCTCGCCCACCTGATTGGCAAAGCCGCAAGCGGGGCAGGCCAATGGCAGCACTGCACCGCAGTCGGCGCAAAACCGGCGCGCGGCTCGGTTGTCCGCGCCACAATTCGCGCATCGCTGCCCGCCGTTCGCACCCATTGCCGTGCCTCGCGCCATCCGCGCCTGCTGCGACATCTCGCACCGCCGTGCACTTCGATCGAAAGGACCGGCGGAATGTCACCATAGCATGACGGCAATGTGCAATCGGCCTGCTGGGCCCATACCCCGCTCCCTGCGGCACCAGGCATCTTTCCCATGCGTGTCGTCGTCACGAGCACCCCGCTGCACCGCGGCGCGGGGCGGATGCCGGGCTTGATATACGCGCGCGTCCCATCAGCGGAACAATGGAAGCCCGCATTCACGGGATGCATGGCGGGAGGTACACTGCACTCTTCATTTCACCCAGGAGGCGTCATGGTCCGCGGAATTGTCTTTGCCCTGATCGGCCTTTGTGCCGCCGCCCTCGCGCATGCTGAAGACTCGCGCCTCGACGTCGTGATCAAGCGCGGTGCCTTGCGCGTCTGCACGCCGGGCGATTACAAGCCGTTCAGCCTTGCCAAATCCGACGGAACCTTCGAAGGGATCGACATCGACCTGGTGCAGTCGATGGCCAAATCGCTTGGCGTCGAGGCCACGTTCGTCAAGACGAGCTGGCCGAAGCTGATGGACGATTTCGTCGAGAAGTGCGACCTGGGTGTCGGTGGCATTTCCGTCTCCCTGGACCGCCAGAAACGGGCGTTCTTTACGAATGCCTACATGGTGAACGGCAAGGCGCCGATCACCAAATGCGAAAACGTGGCGAAATTCCAGACGGTGGCCGACATCGACAAGCCTGGCGTCACTGTCATCGAAAACCCGGGCGGCAGCAACGAGCGGTTTGCGCGCGCGAGCTTCAAGAATGCGAAGATCGTCATCTTCAACGACAACACGACGATTTTCGACGAGATCCTCAAGGGCAACGCCGACGTGATGATCTCGGAGTCGGTCGAAACTATCGTCCAGTCCAAGCTTCGGCCGGGCCTTTGCGCGGTAAACCCGGACCGCCCGCTGCAATACGGGGAGATGGCCTACCTGATCCCGCGCGGCGACGCCACGTTCAAGGCCTGGGTGGACCAGTGGCTGCACTTGGCCAAGGCCACGGGCGATTACGACCGCACGCTGGCAACGTGGATGAAATAGGCGCCGTTCACGCAAGGCGGGGTGATCGGACGACGCTGGATTCGCGCCTGCGCGGGAACGAGCG
>JBDUCE010000058.1:0-9073 GCA_040003635.1 Betaproteobacteria bacterium | reverse complement strand
GGGTGGGATAGGAGAGCCGCACCCGCAACTCGGTCTTCATGCGGGTGTTGGAAAGGCGCCGCGATTCGCTCATGAACGACAGCAGCATCGGTGCGATGCGCTGCTCCGCGTCTTCCCAGCTCACTCGCGGCGGTCTTGGCAGATGGAACGCGTCGGCCACTGCATCGAACCAGCCACCCATCTTCATCTGCGCATCATCGGCAACGTTGTAGGCACGATTGGGCCGACCGCGAAACAGGGCGGCGACGGTAGCGCGGGCAAGGTCGTCGGCGTGGATGTGATTGGTGAATACGTCCTCGGCTTCACCAAGCACCGGCGAGCCCTGCCGGATGCGCTCGAGCGGCAGGCGCGTGGCGGTGTAGATGCCCGGCGCGCGCAGGATCGAAAGCCTGACGTGGTAGCGCGCGGCCCAGTGCCGCAAATGATCCTCGGCCGCCACTCGCCGTCGCGCCCGCGGTGTTTGCGCCCGCCGCGGCCGGCGCTCGTCGATGCGCGCCCCGGCACAATCGCCATAGACGCCCGAGGTGGAAATGTACACAAAACGCTGTGGTATGCTGCGCGCCCGCGTCAGGGCCGCGATGAGCTTGCGCGTGCGCGGATCGTCGCGGCCTTCGCTCGGCGGCGGCGCGAAGTGCAGCACGCCAAACGGCGCGGTGCGCAAACGGTCGAGTGTTTCGAGGCGATCGAGATCGCCGACGACGGGTACGATTCCATGCGCGCGCAACCGCGGCACATCCTCCACGCGGCGGGTGAGACCGTACAGTCTCACCTTGTCGCGCAGCAGGCCGGCGGTGCGCAGTGCGACGTCGCCGCAACCAATCAGTAAAACCCGGATCACTGTTGATGCGCCCCGCGCATCGCGCCGCAGTAGTTCGAAACGATGGCCCGCTCCTATGCCGCACCAGATTATCATAAAGCCCAGCGAGCATTCGTTCGTTTGCCCGGATGGCGCCACCGTGCTCGAGGCGGCAATGGCGGCCGACCTCATGCTTGCCTACGGCTGCCGCAACGGCGCCTGCGGAACCTGCAAGGGACGCGTCCTGGACGGCACCGTGGATTACGGTGCGCACCAGAAGAGCGCGTTGACCGAGGAGGAAAAGAAGCAGGGCCTGGCGCTTTTTTGCAGCGCGCGGCCGCTCACCGACCTCGTGCTCGAAGTCAGGGAAGTGCGGCGCGTGGGGGACCTCGAGATCAAGCGCCTGCCCTGCCGCGTCGAGACCATCGACAAGCCCGCGCCGGATGTGTCGATCGTGCGGATCAAGTTGCCGGCCAACGAACGGCTCCAATTCCTTGCCGGGCAATACATCGATTTCCTGCTCAAGGATGGCCATCGCCGCAGCTTCTCCCTGGCCACGCCGCCGCATGCCGATGCGTTGCTGGAACTGCATATTCGTCATGTGGCCGGCGGGGTTTTCACGGACCCGCTTTTCAACCATTACAAGGGCCGTGAGATCCTGCGCTTCGAAGGACCGCTGGGTGCCTTTTACCTGCGGGAGGACTCCGACAAGCCGATCATCTTCGTCGCCGGAGGTACAGGGTTCGCACCGATCAAGGCGATGATCGAGCATGCACTGCATCATCGGCACGCCCGGCAGATGGTGCTGTATTGGGGCGCGCGCTCGAGGCGGGATCTGTACGTGCCGCATTTGCCCGGAGCCTGGCAGGAGGCTCACGCCAACTTCACCTTCATCCCGGTGCTATCGGAGCCCGCGGCGGATGATGCCTGGCCGGGCCGCACCGGTCTCGTCCACCAGGCGGTGCTGGACGACTTCGGCGATCTGTCGGGTTACCAGGTCTACGCCTGCGGCGCGCCGGCGATGATCGACGCGGCCCGGACGGCGTTCATCCGGCAACGCGCGCTGCCACCGGAGGAGTTTTTTGCCGACAGCTTCACGTATGGCGCCGAAACGGAAGCGCGAAACTGACCCGGATGAAACGTCAACCTGCGCGTAGCTGCGTTACCGGCGTTCCCGCGCATCGTCCTTCAATTTGGCCAATGCAAGGTTGAGCGCCGCGGCAAAGTGGGCGTTGGCTTCCTCACCGCGACCCGTGCGCCCGAGGAGCTCCGCCAGGACGAGATGGGCGGCGTACGTATTGTCGAGGGCAAGGCTTGCTTCGAGATACGTTTGTGCCTTGCCCCAGAGTTGCTGCCGCTGGCAGAGCACCCCCAGCGCGTACAGCAATCCAGGGTCCTGGTTATGGTCGGTGAGCCAGCGCTCGGCCTGTTCGAGCTGGCGTGTGGCATCGACGGGACGACATTGCGCAAAGGCCACCACCAGGCCCGAATCCCACGCGTGTTCCAGCGCGCGGGCATAAATGTCGGCGGCTTCGCGCTCGCCACCCAACGCCAGAAAACTGGCCGCGCCCGCCCGCGCAATGCGCGGCAAGCGCTGGTCGGCCTCCGGCAGCCGATTCCAATACGCGCGCAATCCCGCGGCATCGTAGCGGCGCGCGTCGAGTTCGGCGGCGTGCGCAGCCGCCCGCACCAGGTCCGCTTCAGCCGAACCGTACACCTTGCGCTTGACGAGTTGATCGACCAGCGCCGGGATCTCCGCGTAGCGACCCGCCGCCTGCAACGCCCGGAGCTCGAGCCGCAACGCCGCGGTATGCAAGCCGGCGTCCTTCCGCAACGCCTGCAGGATCCCAAGCGCCTCCAGCGGCTGCCCCGCCTCGAGCCGCATCTCCGCTTCGAGCATCATGCGCGGCACGGCGAGGCTTTGCACTTGCGCGTCCGCGCGCCCGAGGAGAGTCTGCGCCGCCGTGAAATCGCGCGTCTCCATGGCCGCCCGCGCGGCAACGAGCGCTGCGAGGCCCGAGGATTGCGGCACGGCCAGCGCTTCTTCGGCAAACCGCCGCGCGCGCCCATAGCGGCCTTCGAGCAGCGCCACTACGGCCGCATCCTGCCGTGTGCGCGCCCGCTCGAGCTGTTGCCGGCGCCGCAGCAACCGCACCTCGTGCGGCAAGTTGATGGCACGCCGCAGGAGCCGGATGCCCAGGTACAGCGCAAGAAAAAGACCCGCCATCGCCAAAAGGAAAAGATTGAGGGAGACCTCGACGCGGTAAGGCGGCGCAACGAACAGCGCATAGCCGTTGGTGAGCCGCGCAGCAAGGGCAACGCCGACGGCAGCAGCCGCCAGCAACAGGAACCAGAAAAGGATGCGCACCGGAACCTTGGGCCGCGGCTAACGCGCCGGGCGCTCGCCCGCCGCGGATCGACCGGGGGCACGCTCGGCCGCCAACCGCAGCACGCGCATCGCTTCGAGGGTGCGGGAGAGGTCGGGAACATCCGCGGTCATCGGCGTCGCGGCCATTTGCTTCAGCGACGCCTGAATCACCTGGACCGGTCGCGCGCGGGTGTCGAAATATTGACGCAGCCAGAGTTCCGCGGCGCCGATGTCGGCCTTGAATCCGGTGTCATCGCGATTCAGGAGACCGATCCGTGCCGACAACAGCCGCAACTTGAGGTTCTCGCGCAGGAAGTATTGCTGCGGCGGCGGCACGAGCGGCGCGGCGGGGCGATCCGCGACTTCGATTCGGATCAGCGCCCGCACGTCGGCCCAAAGATCGCGCACCAGGCGCCGCCATGGCGAAACGTCGGTGTCGGGCGCGCTCAGGCGCGCGGCCGGGACCGGCACCCGCTCATCCATGGCCAACGGCAGCGTGTCGACGGCAGCGAGCGTCTGCTCGAGTTTCACGCTGATTCCCGGGACGTCCACGAAGGGCATCGCCCTCAGCCGATCGATGTCGCGCGCCAGCGCCCGGCGCAACGGCAGGAACTGCGGCCGATCCAGCCGTTGCAACTTGCCGTCGGCCAGTTGCAACGCGGACAACGCGGATGAGACATTGCCCGCCAATTGCAGTTGTTGGCTGGCGACCAGCAACACCTGCTCGGTCTCCGTCAGTACGATCTCGTCACGCGAAGGCGCCAGGTCACGGTACAGCGCCTCCAGTGCCGCCTGCTGCTCTTGCGACTCGGAAACCCGTGCTTCCAGGAGTGCGATCTTGGCCTGCGCGTCGCGGAGGTCGGTCGCGAGTTGCGTTTGTGCCTTGGCGGCTACCTGGGTCGCGGCTTCCGTCTGCCCCAGTCGCACTGCGACCTCGCTACGGAGCAACTGTTGCGAGCGGCGGGCGTCGAGCCAGACCGCAAGGGAGATGAGGGCGGCGAGGGCGAGGGTGGCCGCCAGAAGACCGCGCGAGACGCCCACCGGCATTCCGCCGGACCGACGCACCGGCGCAGCCGCCGGCGAATGACCCGCGGCGGGCTCCCGAACGCCTTCGGATGCAGCCGTCCGGCCGTTATCGGAAAGAATAGGGTCGGACATGGACGAGTAGGTGCGCCAACTCGGGATTCTAGCAGGGCGGTAGTCTCGATCATGCGCTTCCCGCCGCGCGCGGGCAGGTCTTCCATGACAGCGCGCGATGTGGGGGCGCCCCGCGCAGTTCGGACTCGACTACAATCCGCGAACGGCACGCTGCCATGCCCGCGGTGCGTGCAGCTCCCGCGCGCGTCGCCATTCGCCAACGCCTCCCGCCATGATGTATTTGCTTGCCGTCGTGTTGCTCGTGCTGGCCATCGGCGCCGGATACGCCTGGGGGCGGCGCGCATCGCGCCCACGCGCGACTGTTGCATCGGCAACGGGTCCCGGGGATCACACTGCCGTGGCAGCGTCTGACGTCATGGTCTCGGCGCCCGCAGCCGATGCGCCACCGGAACCGCGCGACACTGCACCCATCACCGACGAGCGCTCGCGCCTCATTCGCAGTCTCGAGGCCGAAGCAGCCGGCCTTCGCCACCACGCGCTGGCAATGACAGCCCAGGCCAGCCACGAACAGGAAACCGCGGCATCCCGGCTGGAAGTACTCGCAGACGAGCAGCGCGGCCTTCTCGACGCGCTGGCGCAATCGCGCGCGGAGACCGCGCGCTACCGTCAGCTCATCATCGATATCGAGAATGACGCGCCACCGCCATTACTCGGCGGTCCCGGCACGCCTGATGATTTGAAGCTGATCGTCGGCGTCGGTCCGGTGCTGGAGCGCTTGTTGCATCAGCTCGGCATCACCCGCTACCGGCAGATCGCGCTCTGGTCCGAGCGCGATATCGACGCGTTCGACGCCCGCCTCGCGGAATTTCCCGGGCGCATCAGGCGCGATGGCTGGGTTACTCAAGCACGGGCCCTCCACCAGAGTACCTATGGCGAACCTCCTTCCCTGCGCGAGCGCGGCTGATCGATCCGTGTTCGGCCCGCTCCACCGCTGCAACGACGAATGACCCAACACGCGACGCATGCTCACGCGGGCGGCATCTCCGCGGCAGCGATCGTACCGGTCGTCATCCTGACGCTGGTATGGGGATGCAATTGGCCGGTGCTCAAGATGGGCGTCAACGAATTGGCGCCGCTCGTCTTTCGCACCAGCACGCTGCCCTTTGCCGCGCTGGGACTGCTGATCGTGTCCCGATGGTCAGGCGACTCGATTCACGTCCCGCGCACCTTGTGGCCGAAGCTCGCGCTGCTGGCGCTTTTCAACATCGCCGGCTGGAACGGGCTCATCCTGTTTGGTGTTGCGCAACTGCCGGCGGGCCGCAGCGCGATTCTTGCCTACACCATGCCGGTATGGACCGTGTTGTTCTCGCTCTTCCTGCTGCACGAGCCGCTTTCACGACGCCGGGTGATCGGCCTCCTGCTCGGCATGGCCGGCATGATGGTGCTGCTGGGCGAGGATTTCCGGCATTTGCAGCGCACGCCGACGGCGGCATTCCTCATCATCGCGGCGGCCGTTTCGTGGGCATTCGGCACGGTGCTCCTGCGCAAGTGGCAGTTGCCCATTCCGCAGAACACCTTGTCGGGATGGATGATGCTGCTGGGCTGGCTGCCCTTGTTCATCGCCTCGCCGTTCTTTTCGCCGTGGCCGGATGTGACGTCGATATCGCGCAGCGCGTGGTTCGCCATCCTCTACAATATCTTCCTGGCCGGCACCATCGCGCATTGGGCGTGGTTCACACTGGTGCGCACGCTGCCGGTGGCGATCTCGTCGATGGCATCGTTGCCGGTGCCCATCGTCGGCGTCTTTTCCGGAATGCTGATCCTGGGTGAGCGCCCCGGTATCGGCGAATGGGTAGCGCTGGCGCTGGTCATGGCCGCCATGTTCGCCGTGCTCTGGAGTCCCAAGCCGCCGCCGGCCCCGCTTACGCCGGACGATTGAGCGACGATGCCGTGACGCCACGTCGACGACACGGGCAATGGCGTGAAGGTTGCTTAGCCGTACCGTTCGTTCGTATGCAGTAACGCCCAGCCGATGCCCGATTCCGACCACGTCCGCGCCCGCGGATCCGAAACCGTCAACCCTCGTGTCGATCGCGAGACGCTGCGACGATTGCGTCATTACGCCGACGTAGACCGGGTGGCGATCACTCCCCGGATGCACGCGCTCGATCGCGAATGGGACGTCGAGCGCGCGCTCGATCTCAACGCGGCGATCATCGGCCTGGCCGGACTCGTGCTGGGCGTGGCGCGCGATCGCCGCTGGCTCGCGGTCCCCGGCATCGTGTTTTCATTCCTGGCGCTGCATGCCCTGCGCGGGCGTTGCCCACCGGTGTCTGCGCTGCGGCGCATGGGGGTGCGCACCCGCCGCGAGATCGAGCGCGAGAAATATGCGCTCAAAGGGCTGCGGGGGGATTTCGACGGCGCGGCCGGCCGATCACAGGCCGCGTGGCGCTCGGTTCGTCATTGACCCGCGCGCAAATATTGCATCGGCGGCGGCAATAACTGCCGCACGTTTTAGCCTAGCCGAGCTCGGGGATCAGGGTCAGCAGCGGTTTGCGCGCGAACCAGGCGTCGAGGTTCGCCTTGCAAAGGTCTCCCATCGCCTTGCGCGTTTCGTGGGTCGCGCTGCCGACGTGAGGCAGCAGCACGACGTTCGCCAGCTCCAGGAGCGGCGCGGGGATCTTGGGCTCGTCGACGAAAACGTCGAGCCCCGCCGCCTTGATGGTGCCCTCCTGCAATGCCTTCACCATCGCCGGTTCGTCGATGATGGAGCCGCGTGCGATGTTGACGATGGTGCCGGCGGGCCCCAATGCCGCGAGCACATCGGCGTCGACCAGATTGCGTGTGGCCGGGCCGCCGGGACACGCCACCACCAGGAAATCGGAGGCGGCTGCGAGCGCCTTCAGATCCACCATGAAACGATACGGCACGTCCTGCGGTTTGCGGCCGGTATAAGCAACCTCCATTCCCATGGCACTGACGCGTTGCGCGATGGCTTTGCCGATGCGCCCCAGGCCAAGTATGCCCACTGTTTTCCCGCCGAGCCTGGTGGTGAGCTCGGGGCCGCGCTTCAACCAGTCGCCGGCATGGACGAAGCGATTTAGACGCACGAAGCCGCGGCCGGTCATCAGGATCAGCGCGACTGCCACATCGGCCACATCGTCGGTCAGCACATCCGGGGTGTTGGTCACCTTGATGTCGCGCTTTTTGCAGTACGCCACCGGCACGCCATCGTAGCCCACGCCGAACACGGAGATGATTTGCAGCGCCGGCAGCGCGTCGAGAAGGCTGGTCGGGGTGACGGTGCCCCCGCCTTGCACCAGCCCGTGAATCGATCCGGCGACCTGCCGCAACAGGCCAGGCTTGTCGCTCGCCTGAAAATAATCGTGGCAGCGAAAGTCAGCCTTCAGTGGTCCGTACAGGAAATCGGGGAGTGGCGCGGTGACGAGAATGTCGGCGGGCATGGTCAATTCCGGGAAATGGGATGCGGCGAAAAAGGATGGGCTGCGAACCATTCTAGCAATCCCGCCACGAGTCCTGCGTCGCCGGGTCCGGTGGGCACGCAGTCGAGCCCTAACCCCCGCGCGTGCTCGACAATGCGCGCATGGGGCGCGAAGGTGGGCAGGCGCGACCAGCGCTCGCGGGTCATGGCGTCGAGCAGCGACCACAGGTTGGCGAGGCCCTCGGTAGAGGTAACCGTCACGGCGTCGATGTTGCCGGCCGCAAATGCTTCGATCAATCCGGCCACACCGCTTTGCGGCTTGGCGCGCCGGTAACAGCTCACATAGTCGACGATCGCTCCGCGTGCGCGCAGGGTTTCTCCCAGTTGTTCGCGCCCGTCATCGCCGCGAAAGACGATCACGCGTTTTCCCGCAGGATGCGTGAGCTCCGGCAGGGCAAGCAATCCATCGCTGTCCTGCCGGTCGAGCGGCACCCGAATCTCGGCGATGCCCGCCGCCGCGAGCGCTTCAGCCGTGCCGACGCCTGGCGCGAACGCTACCAGGCGGCGCGGCCACTGCCGCGGGTCCGCAACGCCATATTCGACCGCGTTGGCCGACACGAACACGGCGTAATCGTATTGGGCAACATCGCGCTGCACGCGTTGGAGCGCAGCGGGTTCAGCCGGCGGCAGGATGACAATCGCCGGAAACACGACGGGCGCGCCACCGATGGCCGCGATCTTTTGGGCGAAGCCGCCGGCTTGACGTGCCGGCCGGGTAATGAGAATGCCGGCGCCCTGCAGTGGACCCTTCATCGGCGGCGATGCGCTGACGCGCGAGAGCACAACGACGGATGCCGCGACATTTTCAGTCGCCGGCAAGACGCGCCGCCCCACGCGCACGAAAATCATCGGCCAAGCTGCGGCCAAGTGCATCGGCCTGTTCCCGATTTTCGACCACGGCCGCTTTGGACCCGCGCAGAATTTCGCTGCCATCACGACTTGCAAGAAACCCGCGCAGCCACAACTCCCCTATGCGCTCCATGGCATGCGCCGCAATGGGCGTCGTGCAGTTGCCGGCCAAGGCGCGCGAAAAAGCCCGCTCGGCAGTGGTGGCAAGCGCGGTGGGCGCATCCTCCAGCGGCGCGAGCGAGGTCATGAGGTCTGCCCGGTCGGCACGGCATTCGATCGCGAGCGCACCCTGGCCTACCGCGGGGAGGCTCTCTTCCGGGTCCAGAGTGTAGGCAATCCGAGCGCCGAAGCCCAGTCGTCTCAAGCCGGCGGCGGCGAGCACGATCGCGTCATAGCGGCCTTCGTCCAACTTCCGCAGCCGGGTGTTGACATTGCCCCGCAGCGCCTCGATGCGCAGCAG
>JBDUCE010000449.1:0-2712 GCA_040003635.1 Betaproteobacteria bacterium | reverse complement strand
GACCGCGTGGTCGATGAGCCGGCCCTCGACGGCCAGGCATTACGTCGTATGTTCGGGCGGCGGTGGCGGCATCATGGAAGCCGCCAACCGCGGCGCTGCGGATGCAGGGGGCAGGACGATCGGACTCAACATCGGTCTGCCCCATGAGCAGCGACCCAATCCTTACATCACGCCCGGGCTATCCTTCGAGTTTCACTACTTCTTCATGCGCAAGCTGTGGTTTGCGCACCTCGCGCGCGCCCTCGTCGTGTTTCCGGGCGGCATGGGCACGCTGGATGAATTGACCGAGATCCTGACCCTTGCCCAGACCGGAAAGCTCGCCCGCCCGATTCCGGTGGTGCTGTATGGCCCGGGCTACTGGAAGGAGGTCATCAATTTCGATGCCCTCCTGCGGCATGGCATGATCAGCCGCGCCGATCTTGGGCTGTTCCAGTACGCCGACGATCCGGCCACCGCACTGGACCTGCTGCAGGCAGGGCTCGACAGCGCGCCTGCTGAACGGGCGACGCCGGACTTCGCGCGCTCGCGAACGGCGCAGCACGCGATCGACTGATCACGCTTGCGGGCTTGGTCAGGGAATGGGTTTCAGCGTTGCGTCCGTCGCCTTGATGAACCCATGGCGTGCATACGTATCCTGTCCCGCCGCCGACGCCAGGAATGCCAGGTAACGTTGCGCCGCCGCGGGGTGTTGTGTGTCGGTGAGGATGCCGATGGCGTACGACACGTCGTCCACCAGGCTATCGGTGGGCGGGAGCGGCACGGTCTCCACCGGCGCACCTTCCTGTAGCGCGTTCTTCGTTTCCGTCGCCCATACGATGCCCGCGTCGGCCGTTCCCGACTTCAGCGCCTCGGGAATTTCGCGATGATGCACGGCGGTAAAGTACACGTTGGGATGCGGGCGACATGACTTGCATTCGCGGCCTCCCGAGAGCCGGTCCCACAGCCCATGACGAACCAGAACTTTGCGTGCGTAGAACACCATGATGCCCTCGTCGATGGGATTGGGCAGCATGCTCCGCACGTCGGCCCGCCCAAGATCGTCGATGCCCTTGATGCCTTTCGGATTGCCTTTGGCCACCATGAGGTCGAGCGCATTGTGCAGGTAGATCATGTAGTCGTTCATGCGGCCCTTTGCCCTGAGCGTTTTCAGGTGGCCCAGGTCGACCGACGCATAAACATCCGGCTGGAGCGCGTAATCCTTGTCCTTGTACCGCCAGCCTCCCTTCTGGATGGCGTTGAGGAGCACGCCGGGAGGAAGGGTGATGAGGCCCACGCTGCCGACGGCCGGATACTGGCGCTGGAAAGCGCGCACGACGTCTTCCATGGCGAAAAACTGATTGCCTGCAAGCCATAATGTCAAATCGGCCTCGGCCCGCATGCGCTCCAGGGCGCTCGAGCCGGTAACTATCCTGCCATCCGCATAAAACAGTCGGAGGTCACTGTCCTTGTCTGCGGGAATCGGCTCGTAGGTGCCCGCCGTCACTTGCGCGCGCACCGGAGCATCCTGGGTAACGGGGGGCGTGGCGCAAGAAACGAGCGCCAGCTGCGTGCTCGTCAGGCCCAGGAGCAGCAGCGTTGCGGTGCGCAGCATCCGGTGAACATCGAGCCACGGGCAACGCTTCATGCTTTCTCCTACGTCTTGAGCCGATAGCCGGTCTTGAATATCCACGCCAAGATGGCCAGAAATATCGCCAGGAACACCATGGTCATGGCGAGGCTGACACCGACACTCACATCGGCAATCCCGTAGAAGCTCCAGCGAAAGCCGCTGATCAGATAAACCACCGGGTTGAACAGCGTTACCGTCTGCCAGAACGGCGGCAGCATGTTGATCGAATAAAAGCTGCCCCCCAGGAAGGTCAACGGCGTGATGATCAGCAGCGGCACGACTTGCAGCTTCTCGAAACCGTCGGCCCAGATGCCGATGATAAAGCCGAACAGGCTGAAGGTCACCGCCGTGAGCACCAGGAACAGGATCATCCAGAACGGGTGGGCGACATGCAGTGGCACAAACAGGCCCGCGGTCGCCAGGATGATGAGACCCAGCGCGATCGACTTGGTCGCGGCCGCGCCGACGTAGCTCACCACGATCTCGAGATACGAAATGGGTGCCGACAGGAGCTCGTAGATCGTTCCGGTGAACTTGGGAAAGTAGATGCCGAACGACGCATTGGAGATGCTCTGCGTCAACAGCGACAACATGATCAGGCCGGGCACGATGAAGGCGCCATAGCTGATCCCTTCGATCTCCTGGATGCGCGAGCCGATCGCCGCACCGAAGACGACGAAATACAGCGAGGTCGAGATCACCGGGGAGATGATGCTCTGCATGAGGGTCCGCACCGTCCGCGCCATCTCGAACCGGTAGATCGCGCGCACCGCGGGGAGGTTCATTGCGCTTCCTTGAGCAGGCTGACAAAGATGTCTTCGAGCGAGCTTTGTGTCGTCTGCAAATCCTTGAACCCGATCCCCGCCTGGTTGAGGTCTCGCAGCAGCGCGACGATGCCCGTTCGCTCGCCGTGGGTCTCGTAGGTATAAGTCAATTCGCTTCCCTCGCCTGACAGCTCAAGCTGGTAGTCGGCGAGCGCGGGAGGGACGCGATCGAGCGTGTCCTGCAGTTGCAGCTTCAACTGTTTCTTGCCGAGCTTGTGCATCAGCTCGGCCTTGTCTTCCACCAGGATGATTTCGCCCTTGTTGATGACCCCGATCCGG
>JBDUCE010000448.1:0-2733 GCA_040003635.1 Betaproteobacteria bacterium | reverse complement strand
GCGGCAGCCACCTGGCGCTTTCGCTCGAACGGCTCGCGGCCCTGACCGCACAGCCTCCGGTGCGGATCGGCCTGTCGGCGACGCAGAAGCCGATCGAGAAGGTGGCGCGCTTTCTGGTGGGAAGGCAAGGTGGCAACGAGTGCGAGGCGGGCGCTGATCCGGCTGGCCGCTGTGCCATCGTCGACACCGGGCACATCCGGCCGCGCGACCTTGCCATCGAAGTGCCGTCGTCGCCACTCGAAGCGGTGATGTCGACGGAAGTGTGGAAGCAGGTCTACGCGCGGCTGGCGGAGCTTACCCACGGGCACCGAACCACGCTCATTTTTGTCAACACGCGGCGCATGGCCGAGCGCGCCGCGCGCCATCTGTCGGAGCTGATCGGTGCCGACAACGTGATGGCGCATCACGGCAGCATGGCCAAGGAATTGCGCCTCGCCGCCGAGCAGCGCCTCAAGAATGGGGAGCTGAAGGCGCTGATTGCGACCGCTTCGCTCGAGCTTGGCATCGACATCGGCGACGTGGAGCTCGTCTGCCAGCTCGGCTCCCCGCGCTCGATCGCAACCTTTCTGCAACGGGCTGGACGGGCGAGCCACCAGGTGGGCGGCGTGCCCAAGGCCCGCATTTTTCCGCTCTCGCGCGACGAGCTCTGCGAGTGCGTCGCATTGCTCGATGCAGTGCGGCGCGGCGAGCTCGATCGGCTGACGATGCCCTCGCAGCCCCTCGACGTGCTGGCCCAGCAGATTGTCGCGGAGGTTGCTGCGCGCGATTGGCCGGAAGCCGCGCTGTTCGATCTCTTCACCCGCGCCCATCCGTATGCGGGTCTCGCGTACGAGCAATACCTCGACGTGGTGCGCACCCTGGCGGATGGCTTCACCACCCGTCGTGGCCATCGTGGCGCGTATGTGCACCGCGATGCGGTCAATGGCATGCTGCGCGGCCGGCGCGGCGCGCGGCTGACCGCCCTGACCTCGGGCGGCGCGATTCCCGACACGGCCGACTACGACGTCGTGCTCGAGCCGGCGGGGCAATTGGTGGGCACCGTGAACGAGGACTTCGCGGTGGAGAGCCTTGCCGGGGACGTGTTTCAGCTGGGCAACATGTCGTATCGCATCCTGCGGGTCGAAGGCGGTCGCGTGCGGGTGGACGATGCCCACGGACAGCCGCCCACCATTCCTTTCTGGCTGGGTGAAGCGCCGGCGCGCACGCGCGAGCTCTCGCATGCGGTGTCGCGGCTGCGGGAAGAGATCGAGTCGCGGCTGGGTGAGCACAACGACCAGACGGCCGTGATGGCCATGCTCGCCGGCGACATGGCGGTGGTGCCTGCCGCCGCCATTCAGGTTGTCGACTATCTCGCCGCCGCGCGTTTGGCCCTCGGCAGCTTGCCCACCCAACGCTCGATCGTGCTGGAACGATTCTTCGATGAGTCCGGCGGCATGCAGCTCGTCATCCACTCGCCTTTCGGCAGTCGCATCAACCGCGCCTGGGGGCTCGCGTTGCGGAAGCGCTTTTGCGTGCGGTTCAACTTCGAGTTGCAGGCCGCGGCCACTGAAGACGCAATCGTTCTTTCGCTCTCCACGAGTCACAGCTTTGCGCTCGAAGAGGTGGCACGCTATCTCAACGCGAAGACCGTGCGCCAGGTGCTCATCCAGGCGGCCATCGCGTCACCGATGTTCGCGGCCCGCTGGCGCTGGATTGCGGGCACGTCCTTGGCACTCCCCCGCTTTCAGAGCGGCAAGAAGGTGCCGGCCCCGCTACAGCGCATGCGCGCGGAAGATCTGATGGCGGCAGTGTTCCCCGACCAGATCGCCTGTGCCGAGAACATCGTGGGCGAGCGCGAAATTCCGGACCATCCGCTGGTGCAGCAGGCCGTCCACGACTGTCTCTTCGAGGCAATGGACATCGAGGGATTGGAAAGCTTGCTGCGTCGCATGGAGACGGGCGAGGTCAAGGTGATCGCCCGCGATTTGACCCAACCCTCGCCGCTGGCCGCGGAGATCCTCACCGCCCGACCGTACGCTTACCTTGACGACGCACCACTCGAGGAGCGGCGTACCCAGGCAGTCATGAGCCGGCGATGGCTGGGAGACGCGTCCGCGGCGGATTTGGGGCGCCTTGACGAGGCCGCGATCGAGCGCGTGCGCGCGGAGGCGTGGCCCGAGGCTCTCCGCCCGGATGAGATGCACGATGCGTTGCTCGGTTTGGGATTTGTAACACCTGCCGAGGTGCGCCGTCACGATGCGTGGCCAGCGTTTCTCGAGGTACTGGCGGGGGAGCGCCGCGCGACCCGCCTCGTGGTCCCCACCAGTGACGCTTTGGCGCTTCATGAGCATTTCTGGGTGGCGGCTGAACGTCTGCCGCAATTTCAGCGCGTCTACGGTGCAGCATTGTTGGACCCGATCATCGAGGCCCCGCCGGAATTTGCGAGACGGACCTGGACGCGCGAGGACGCCGTGCTGGAAATCGTGCGCAGCCGGCTCGAAGCCTTGGGACCGGTCACGGTGGAGACGCTCTCCGAATCGATGGCGTTGCCGGCTACGGAAATCGAATCGGCGTTGACGCGCCTCGCCGCGGAAGGCGTGGTGATAAGCGGCACCTTTTCGTTCGGGACTGCGCAGGCCGAGTGGTGCGACCGGACCTTGCTCGCGCGCATCCATCGCTACACCGTCACGCGGTTGCGCCACGAAATCGAGCCGGTATCGACACAGGAGTTCATGCGCTTCCTGTTTCGGTGGC
>JBDUCE010000447.1:0-2733 GCA_040003635.1 Betaproteobacteria bacterium | reverse complement strand
AACCACCGACACAAGGATTTTCAGTCCTCTGCTCTACCAACTGAGCTACTTGGCCTAGGGCGAGATTGTATCAGCCCGATCGATCACCTCGAAATGCCCAAGCTCATTTGCGGCCGGGCCCAACGGATCGGCTACGCCTTTCCCTGAATGAAAAATCCCGACAGCTCGGCCAATGTTTCCTCGGGTGCTTCTTCCGCCAGAAAATGGCCTGAGCGCAGCGCGCGCCCACGCACGTCGGTGGCCACACTGCGCCAATCCTCTAGCGGCGAGAACAGCCGGTTGACCACGCCTTCATCGCTCCACAGCGCGAGCAAGGGACAAGTCACGCGCTGGTCGCTGTCCTCCGCGTCATGCTCGAGATCGATGGTCGCGGCGGCGCGATAGTCCTCGCACGTGGCGTGGATGGTTGCAGGATCGCTGAAGCACCGTTCGTATTCGCGCAATGCGCGTGGATCGAAGTACGACATGCCACGCGACCAGCCTCCGATCTTCTTGCGCAGGTAATAGATCGGGTCGGCGCCGATCAGGCGCTCCGGCAAATCGAAGGGCTGGATCAGGAAGAACCAGTGGTAGTACGCCGTCGCGAACGCCTTGTCGGTGCGGCCGTACATGATGCGCGTCGGCGAAATGTCGAGCACCGCGAGGCGTTCGACGACGCCCGGATGATCCAGTGCCAGCCGATGCGCCACCCGCCCGCCGCGGTCGTGGCCCGCGAGATTGAAACGCTGGAAGCCCAGCGTGCGCATCACGTGCACCTGGTCCTGCGCCATCGCGCGTTTCGAATAGTTGATGTGCCGCTCGCCGCCTTCCGGCTTGGCCGAATCGCCGTAACCGCGCAAGTCAGGGCAGACGACGGTGAAATGCTCGGCGAGACGCGGCGCAATCCTGTGCCACATCACATGCGTTTGCGGATAGCCGTGCAGCAAGAGCAACGGCGGCCCGCTGCCACCGACAGTGCAATGGATTTCGGCGCCCGGCGCGGCAATGGGCCGCGTCCGGAAGCCGGGGAAAAGGGCCGCGTCCGCTTGATCACAGTCCTTTGCCAACGAACGGTTCCCCTCTTCAGCCATGAATGATCATCCCAGTCGCTCGTCGAGATTCGCGCCCTGCGGGAGCGCGCGATAAGGGTGTTTCGCTGCGATGCTGCGATCCAGCGCCGCACCCAGACCCGCCGCAGCGGGCACGATGAGGGCACCGTCCATCAATGGCGCCGGCGTGCCGCCCACCAGCGATTCGAAGAGCGGGCTTTCGCCCCACTGGTGCTCGAGCCAGAGCACGTTGGGTGCCACGGCGCAGGCATGGATGCTGGCAAGATGCGCCACCGGCCCGGTAGGATTGTGGGGCGCGACCATCACGTCGTGCTCCGCGCAGACCCCGGCGATAGCGAGGATGCCCGCGTATCCGCCGGCATATTTGATATCCGGCATCAGCACGTCGTAGAGGCCAGCGGCGCACATGGCGCGGGCGTCATCGACGCCGGTAATCATCTCTCCGCCGGCAAGCTTGATGCCCTGGCGGTGCGCGACTTCACGCAACCGTGCAATCGCCGCGAACTGCCCGGGGTGCTCGGAAATCGGGCATTCGATCCAATAGGGCGATGCAAGTCGCACGTCGCGGATCATCGCCTCGGCCCGCGCTTCGTCGAACCGCCAATGGCAATCGACGAGAAGTGGAACGTCCGGACCAATGGCATCGCGCACCGCGAAGATGCGATCGATCCCTTCCTGAATGCGTTGGCCGATGGGCGTCTTCGCAGCGTCTTCCGCGATGACGCCGTCAAACGGCGCCAGCTTCACTGCGGCGTAACCCGTCGCGATGGCGCGTCGAGCCGCGGTCGCAAAACCCTGGGGCGAGCGTTCGGGCACGCCACGATTGATGTTCGCGTACGCGGGAACGCTTCCACGCACCGCGGCACCCAGAAGCACGTGAATGGGTACCCCCTGCGTGAGCGCACGCGCGTCGGTGCAGGCTTGCTCCAGTGCGCTGCGTGTCGCATGCGCTATCAATCCCCCGGGCGAATGGGGTAGATAACGCAGCGCGGTGCCGGGAGCTGTCAACGGGCGGCCGACGACATCGGAAGCGACGCGGGCAATTTGCGCGGAGAGCAGCGTCTCCCAACCGTTGAGCGAGCACTCGCCCCACCCGGTGATGCCTTCGTCGGTCGTCAACGCGACGAACGTCCAATTGGTTTTCGCAGAGACATTGACGATCACCGCTTCGACCGCGGCGATTCGGCTCATCGCAAGCCCACGATAATGTCCCGTGCGCCGATCAGTCGACTTTGATGCCCACCGACTTCGATAGCGCTGTCCATTTGGCGATATCCCGGGCGATCACGGCGGCGAACGCGTCGGGTGTGCCGCCCACCGCCTGGGCGCCCATGCCCGCCAGGCGCTCGCGCATCTCGGGCGAGCGCGCGATGTTGCCCATCTCCACCGAGAGCCGGTTGATGATGTCCCTGGGTGTGGCCGCCGGCGCCAGCACCCCGAACCACGCCACGGTCTCGAACCCGGGCAACGCCGCCTCGGCCACGGTCGGCAGATCGGGCATCGAGGGCTCCCGTGCGCTGGTGGTGACCGCGAGTGCCCGCAGCTTGCCCGATTTCACATGCGGTACCGCCGGCGGCATGTTGACGATCATCGCCGCAACCTGTCCACCGATGAGGTCGGTGAGGGCGGGCGTCGAGCCCTTGTAGGGAATGTGGGCGATGTCGATCTGGGCCATCGATTTCAG
>JBDUCE010000057.1:0-9152 GCA_040003635.1 Betaproteobacteria bacterium | reverse complement strand
CTTCACCCGGCGCGGCGGCGTGGATATCAATCCCTACCGCAGCAGCGCACCGATGGCGGCGCCGGTGAATGCCCGCACGGCACGGCAATGAGCGAACTGCTGCGCTCCACGGATCGGGGGAGCGGCGTCAAAGCGTTGCGTGCCGCCGCGCTTTCGTTCGCCGGCGATCCCTTCCTGCTGCCCGCCGATGAGGCCCTGCACTACGAAAGCGATGCCCTGGTGGTCATGCGCGACGGCCGCATCACGGCGTTCGGCGCGGCCTCGACGCTCCTGCCGAGCTTGCCGGCCGGCACCGAGATAGTCCGCTATGACAACGCACTGATCGTCCCGGGATTCATCGATGCGCATGTCCACTATGCGCAACTGCCCATCATCGGCGCCTTCGGGCCGACGCTCTTCGAGTGGTTGACGCAGCACGCCTACCGGATCGAGCAAAGATTCTTCGATCCGGTGGTTGCGCGCAGCACGGCGAACGCGTTTCTCGACGAATGCCTGCGCCAGGGCATCACCACCGCGATGGTCTACGGCACGGTCCATGCGGCGTCGGTGGACGCTCTTTTCGCCGCGGCTGAGCAACGCGCGATGCGCCTGATCGCCGGGAAGGTGCTCATGGACCGCAACGCTCCGCCCGCATTGCTCGATACCGCGCAGTCGGGTTACGACCAATCAAAGGCGCTGATCGCGCGCTGGAACGGACGCGGCCGGCTCGCCTATGCCGTCACCCCTCGTTTCGCACCCACCTCCACGCCGGAGCAACTGGCAGCGGCCGGAGCGTTGCTGCAGGAGCACGACGGCCTCTACCTGCAAACCCATCTGGCCGAGACCATCGACGAGTCGACGTGGGTGCGCACATTGTTTCCGGAGGCGCGCGATTATCTCGACGTTTACGAGCGCTACGGCCTGGCCGGACGGCGCAGCATGTTCGGCCATGGGATTCATCTCGAGGAAGGCGCGTGGCAGCGCCTCTTCGACGCCGGCGCAGCGGTGGCGCATTGCCCGACCTCGAACAATTTCCTGGGCAGCGGCCACTTCCGTCTGGCCGCGGCGAAAAATGCGCCGCGTCCGGTACGGGTCGCCCTTGGAACCGACGTCGGCGGCGGCACCACGCTGTCGATGCTCGGTACCATGAACGAAGCCTACAAGGTGGCGCGACACACGGGATTTGCGCTGACGGCGGCACAAGCGCTGTGGCTCGTCACCGGCGGGGCTGCCGCCGCGCTCGACCTCACCGGCACCGTGGGCGGCCTGGAAGCGGGTCACGACGCCGACCTCGTGGTGCTCGACCTTGCCGCCACGCCCCTCATCGGCTATCGCATGGCGTTTTGCGCCGATGTCGAAGAAGCGCTGGCTGTGCTCATGATGCTGGGCGACGATCGTGCGGTGCGCGCGACGTACGTTGCCGGCTGTCTCGTGCACCGGCGCGACCCGGGCACCCTGCCTTAGCGTGTCCCCGCACTCCGGTAAAATGACCGATTGCCGGCCTTTTACCCGTGACCACACTGACCTTCGCGCTCTCGAAAGGGCGCATCTTCGACGAAACATTGCCGCTCCTCGCGGCGGCGGGCCTGCACCCCGCGGAAGATCCGGAACAGTCGCGCAAGCTCATCATCGGCACCAACCTGGCGGGCGTGTCGATGCTGATCGTGCGCGCATCCGACGTGCCGACCTATGTGCAATATGGCGCGGCCGATCTCGGCGTGGCGGGGCGTGACGTCCTGCTCGAGCATGGCGGCGAAGGCCTGTATCAGCCGCTCGATCTCGAGATCGGCCAATGCCGCATGGCGGTTGCCACGCGCCGTGGCTTCGACTGGGCGGGCTCGGTGCAAAGAGGCGGCCGGATTCGCGTGGCGACCAAGTATGTCAGGACGGCCCGCGAGCATTTCTCGGCCAAGGGCATGCACGCCGACCTCATCAAGCTGTACGGCTCCATGGAGCTCGCACCGCTCACCGGGCTCGCCGATGTCATCGTCGATCTCGTCAGCAGCGGCAATACACTGAAGGCCAACGATCTGGTGGCGGTCGAAGACATCATGCCGATCAGCTCCCGGCTCGTCGTCAATCCGGCCGCGCTCAAGCTCAAGCGCGACAGGGTGCAGCCGCTCATCGCCGCGCTGGCTCGCGCGGTCAGGGAACGGCGAGCGGCATGAATGCGTTCGCGCTTGCGCTGCGTCGCCTCGATTCGAGCGCACCCGGCTTCGAGCACGAGCTCGCGAAGCTCATTGCCTTCGAAGCGGCGCAGGACCCGGCCATCGATGCCCGGGTGGCGGGCATCGTGGCCGACGTGCGCGCCCGCGGTGATGCGGCGGTGCTCGACTACACCGCGCAGTTCGACCGGCGGCACGCGGCAAGTGTTGCGGCGCTGGAGATTTCGCCGCTCGCGATGCAGCAGGCGTTCGCCGGCCTCCCGCCCGCGCAGCGCGATGCATTGCAAGTCGCGGCTGCCCGCGTGCGCAGCTATCACGAGCGGCAGAAGATGGCCTCGTGGTCGTATCGCGACGCGGACGGCAGCGAGTTCGGGCAACAGATCACTCCGCTCGATCGCGTCGGACTCTATGTGCCGGGAGGCAAGGCTGCGTATCCGTCGTCGGTATTGATGAATGCCATTCCCGCGCATATCGCCGGGGTGCCGGAGATCATCATGGTGGTGCCCGCGCCGGAGGAGGGTTGCAATCCGCTGGTGCTCGCCGCGGCCCATCTGGCGGGGGTTTCGCGGCTGTTCGGAATCGGCGGCGCGCAGGCGATCGCAGCCCTGGCGTACGGCACCGAAACGATCCCTGCGGTCGACAAGATCTGCGGCCCCGGTAATGCCTATGTGGCGGCAGCCAAGCGGCACGTGTTCGGTGCGGTCGGCATCGACATGGTGGCGGGCGCGTCCGAAATCCTGGTGATTGCCGACGACAGCGCGCATCCGGACTGGGTGGCGATGGATCTTTTTTCGCAGGCCGAGCACGACGAGCTGGCGCAGGCGATCCTGCTCACACCCGATGCCGTGCTCCTCGAGGCCGTCGCGCAAAGCGCACAGCGGCAGATCACGGCGATGCCCCGCCGCGCCATCATCGCGGCGGCGTTCGCCCGTCGCGGCGCGCTCGTGCTGGTGCGTGACCTCGACGAGGCGTGCGCGGTGGCGAACCGCGTTGCGCCCGAGCACCTCGAGCTTGCCGTGCGCGAGCCGGCGCTGCTGTTGCCGAAGATTCGCCATGCGGGGGCCATTTTCATGGGCCATCACACCTCGGAGGCGCTGGGCGATTATTGTGCCGGCCCCAACCATGTGTTGCCGACCGGGCGCACGGCGCGGTTCTCGTCGCCGCTGGGTGTGTACGATTTCCAGAAACGATCGAGCGTCCTCAAAGTGTCCCCGGCAGCGGCGCGTACGCTGGGGCGGATTGCGAGCACGCTGGCGCACGGCGAAGGTCTCACGGCGCATGCCCGCAGCGCGGAATACCGGAGCGAAACACCCTGAGCGATGTCCCCCCCGTCACGCCGGACGCTGCCGCAGCAAAGACAGTGGCTGCGCTCGTGCGTCCGGAGATCCAGGCGCTGACCGCGTACGCCGTTGCCAAAGCCGTCGGGCTCATCAAGCTCGACGCGATGGAAAACCCCTATTCGTTGCCGGAGCCGCTGCGTTTGCGGATCGCCGCGGCGGTCGCCGAGGTGCCGGTCAACCGCTATCCCGACGGCGCGGCAGAGGCGCTCAAGGCGGCCTTGCGCACGACGTACGGCATCGATGCCCGGTGCGCAGTCCTGCTCGGCAACGGGTCCGACGAAATCATCCAGATCGTCACCTCCGCGCTCGCCCGGCCCGGTGCGGCGATGCTCGCGCCCGAGCCGACCTTCGTGATGTATCGCATGAATGCTCTGTATGCGGGGATGCGCTTCATCGCGGTGCCATTACGCCACGATTTTTCCCTCGACCTCGAGGCCATGCTGGCGGCGATCGAGCGCGAGCAGCCGGCATTGATTTTTCTGGCGTATCCCAACAATCCCACCGGAAATCTTTTCGAGAGCGCGGCGATCGACCGGATCCTGGCCGCGGCGCCCGGCTTGGTGGTGGTGGACGAGGCGTATCACGCGTTCGCGGAGGCGAGCTTTCTGCCGCGTCTTGTCACCTCTCCCAACCTCCTGGTCCTGCGTACCGTATCGAAGATCGGCATGGCGGGGCTGCGGCTGGGTTATGCGGTGGCGGCCCCCGCGTGGATCGCGCAATTCGAGAAAGTACGCCAGCCGTATAATCTCAATGCCCTGACGCAAGCCGTGGCACCGATTCTGTTGGGCGAGAGCGCGCTGCTCGCGGCGCAGGCGGGCGAAATCCGGACCGAGCGCACGCGCCTCGAGCGGGCGCTGGCGGCATTGCCGGGCGTGACCGTGTACCGCAGCCGTGCCAACTTCGTGCTGGCGCGGGTCCCGGATGCACCGCAATGGTTCGCCGCGCTGAAAGACGGGGGTATCCTCGTCAAGAACCTGCACGGCGCTCACGACCTGCTGGCTCACTGCCTGCGCATTACGGTAGGAACGCCGCAGGAAAACAATGCGGTCTTGTCCGTGCTCGAAAGCCTCTCATGAATGCACTCACCCCCCCTTCGCCGCGCCGCGCCACGGTTACCCGCAATACGGCCGAAACCCGGATTCTGGTCGAGCTCGATCTCGACGGCAGCGGTCGCGCCGATCTCGCGAGCGGCGTCCCGTTCCTCGATCACATGCTCGACCAGATCGCGCGCCACGCCATGGTGGACCTCACCGTGCAGGCCAAGGGTGATCTGCACATCGATGCGCATCACACCGTCGAGGACATCGGCATCACGTTCGGCCAGGCCCTGAAGCAGGCCTTGGGCGACAAGAAGGGTCTCACGCGCTACGGTCATGCCTATGTGCCGCTGGACGAGGCGCTCTCGCGGGCCGTCGTGGACCTTTCCGGCCGGCCGGGACTCAAATTCCATGTGCCGTTCACGCGGCCGCTCATCGGCACTTTCGATGTCGACCTGACCCACGAGTTTTTCCAGGGATTCGCCAACCACGCGCTGGTCACGCTGCACATCGACAACCTGCGCGGCGACAATGCCCATCATCAGGCGGAAACGGTGTTCAAGGCTTTTGCGCGCGCGTTGCGCATCGCGGTGACTCCGGACCCGCGTGCTGCAGGGGTGATTCCCTCGACCAAGGGGGCATTGTAGGTCCCGAAAATGATTGCCGTCATCGACTACGGAACGGGCAACCTGCGCTCGGTAGCCAAGGCACTGCAGCACGTCGCGCCGGACCAGGGAATCGTGGTGACGGCCGATCCCGCCGTCATCCGGCAGGCCGAGCGGATCGTGCTGCCGGGGCAGAGTGCGATGCCCGACTGCATGCGCTGCCTCGCCGACAGCGGGTTGCAGCAGGTCGTGCGCGATGCGCTCCGCGAGCGGCCGTTCCTCGGTATCTGCCTCGGATTGCAGATGCTGTTCGACGCCAGCGACGAAGGTCCTACGCGAGGATTGGGCCTCTTTCCCGGGCGCGTCGTGCGGTTTCCGGAGCAGGGCATGACCGGCGCGTCCGGCGAGCGGCTCAAGGTTCCGCACATGGGCTGGAATCGCGTGCGCCAGGTGCGGCGCCACCCGCTGTGGGATGGCATCGCGGACGAAACCCGCTTCTATTTCGCCCACAGCTACTATCCCGACCCCCTGGATTCAGGGCTGATCGCCGGCGCGGCAGATTATCCTTCACCGTTTACTTGCGCGGTGGCACGGGCTAATATCTTCGCGACCCAGTTCCATCCGGAAAAAAGTCACCGCGCAGGACTCAAGCTTCTCGCCAACTTCGTCACCTGGGATGGGTCCGCCTGATCGGCGGACCATCCTGCCTCCAGCCTTAGCCTCGTATTCCTCCGCCTTCACGGCATTTCGAAGCTACCCCCTCCATGCAAATCATTCCCGCGATCGATATCAAGGACGGTCATTGCGTACGCTTGAGGCAGGGGGAAATGCACACCGCCACGGTGTTCTCGGAAGATCCGGCCGCGATGGCCCAACACTGGCTGGAGCTGGGCGCCGAGCGGCTGCATATCGTGGATCTGAACGGCGCGGTCGCCGGCGTGCCGCGCAACGAGCTCGCCATCCGCGAGATCGTGAGTGTCATCGGCGAAGAAATTCCGGTGCAACTCGGCGGCGGCATTCGTGATCTCGACACCGTCGAGCGCTATCTCGACGACGGCATCACGTACGTCATCATCGGTACCGCGGCGGTCAAGAACCCGGGCTTCCTGCATGACGCCTGCACCGCCTTCCCCGGCCATATCATCGTCGGCCTCGACGCGCGCGAGGGCAAGGTCGCCACCGACGGCTGGTCCAAGATGACCGGCCACGACGTGATCGACCTCGCCAGGAAGTTCGAGGATTACGGCGTCGAGGCGGTGGTGTACACCGATATCGGCCGCGACGGCATGATGACCGGGGTCAACATCGAAGCCACGGTCAAGCTCGCGCGCGAGCTCAAGATTCCGGTGATTGCGTCCGGCGGGATCGCCTCGGTAGAGGATATCCGGGAGCTCGTAAAGTACGAGAACGACGGCATCATCGGTGCGATCGCCGGGCGTGCGCTCTATGAAGGCACGCTCGACTTCAAGACTGCGCTGAAAGTGGCCAGGGGCGGGTGATCCGGGCCGCGCGGGGCGATCGACGGTCAGCCTTCCGTTTCCCGGCCGGACGACCCCGAGCATCGGAACGCCAAACCATGGGTCTCGCCAAACGCATCATCCCCTGCCTCGACGTTGCCGCCGGGCGGGTGGTGAAGGGTGTCAATTTCGTCAACCTGCGCGATGCCGGCGACCCGGTCGAAGTCGCGCGGCGTTACGACGAGCAAGGCGCGGACGAGTTGGCCTTTCTCGATATTCGCGCGAGTATCGAGACCCGCGGCCTGCTCTACGAGATGATCGAGGCGGTGGCCAACCAGGTTTTCATACCGCTTACCGTCGGCGGTGGAGTCAATACGATCGACGACATCCGCGCGCTCCTCAACGCCGGCGCCGACAAGGTGAGCATCAACACGGCGGGGGTCATGCATCCGGAATTGTTTGGCCAGGCCGCGGGCCGCTACGGCGCGCAGTGCATTGTTGCCGCAATCGACGCCAAGCAATCGGCGCCCGAGTCCTGGGAGGTCTACACCCACGGCGGCCGCAACGCCGCGGGCATCGACGTCATCGACTGGGCGCGGGAGGTGGTGGCGCGCGGGGCGGGAGAGATTCTCCTCACCAGCATGGATCGCGACGGCGCCCGCACCGGGTTCGATCTGGCCTTGACCCGCGCAGTGGTCGATGCCGTCGACGTTCCGGTCATTGCGTCGGGCGGCGTCGGTTCACTGGGAGACCTTGTCGCGGGTATCCGGGAGGGTGGCGCCGATGCGGTGCTCGCCGCGTCCATTTTTCATTACGGCGAATTCACCGTGGGGCAGGCCAAGGCGGCCATGGCGGCCGCCGGGATCGAGATCCGCACATGAGCGCAGGACCGGCATCCGCACTTGCCACCGAGCTGGCGGCCCCTTGGCTCGATGCCGTGCGCTGGTCAGCCGACGGGCTCGTGGGCGCTGTCGCGCAGGAAGCCCGAACGGGGAAGGTGTTGACGCTCGCGTGGATGAACCGCGAGGCGCTGGCCCGCACGGCGGCCACCCGGCAGGCGCATTACTGGTCGCGCTCCCGCCGTCGGCTGTGGCGCAAGGGCGAGTCTTCGGGGCACACCCAGAAGGTGCTCGAAATCCGGCTCGATTGCGACAATGACGCGATCTTGCTCGTGGTCGAACAAGAGGGTGGCATTGCCTGTCATACCGGACATGAGCGGTGCTTCTTCCTCCGGCTCGAAGATGGGCACTGGAAGGACGATGAGCCGGTGTTGAAGGACCCACGGGAAATTTATGGGCATGGGCACGGCTGACGACCCCGCAGATGACATCCTTGATCGGCTGGCGGCCGCTATCGCCGCGCGCCGCGAGGCCGATCCTGCGACGTCCTACGTGGCGGCGTTATTCGCCAAGGGCGAGGATGCCATCCTCAAAAAAATCGGCGAGGAAGCCACCGAGACGGTCATGGCCGCCAAGGACGGTGACCGCTCCCGCCTCGCCGCGGAAATCGCCGATCTCTGGTTCCACTGCCTGGTGCTGCTCGCGCACCACGGTATGGGCCCTCGCGATGTGCGCGCCGAGCTCCTGCGGCGCGAAGGCGTTTCGGGGATCGCCGAAAAGGCCCGCCGGCGCTGACGCAGTGCGTGTCACCAGGCAGCCGACCGGCGCCGGAGGGTGAAGATCGACGACGTTCGCGCTCCAGCCGGAGAGGGCGGGAGCGCTGGCGATACAATGGAGGCTTGGCGCGCAGGAATGGCTCGCAGGCCCAGGGGCATATGCCCGCGCAAATTCATTGCCAATGGACGGGCAAGGACAGCAAGCATGAGTGGAACGGCGGGACCGGAATGCATCTTTTGCCGCATCGTGCGTGGCGAGGTACCCGCACGCAAGGTGTACGAGAATGACGAAATGCTCGCCTTCCACGACATCAATCCGGTCGCGCCCGTGCACTTCATGGTGATACCCAAGCGCCACATCGCCTCCCTTGCCGAGGCCGCGGCCGACGACACGGGCGTGCTCGGCCGGATGCTGGCGGTGACGGGCCGGCTGGCGCGGGAGCAAGGCTCGCCCGAGGGCTTCCGCACCATCGTGAATACCGGCCGCATCGGCCGCCAGGACGTGATGCACCTGCACATACACGTGATCGGCGGACCCGACCAGCTTCCTCACATGCTTCCGCGCGCTCAGGTTCCTTAGCGCACTCAATTCAAGGAGAACGACATGGGCGGTCTTAGCATCTGGCATTGGCTGATCGTGCTCTTGGTAGTGGTGCTGATCTTCGGCACCAAGAAATTGCGCAACATCGGACAGGACTTGGGCGGCGCGGTGAAAGGCTTCAAGGAAGGCATGAAGACGGAAACCGATTCGGCCGCTGTCAATCCTGCGGTGGATGTGCCCTCGGAGCAAATTACCGGCAAGACGATCGACGCCGAAGTGAAGAAGGAAACCTCCGGCCGCGGTTGAGCTTGGCAGGGCGCACCGGCCGATCCGGGCGGCGGCCCGCAATGGCGCTCGCCGCGGATATCGCATCCCCGTCGCACGCCCCGCCCCGGTTCCGGTCCAGGCTCGCA
>JBDUCE010000056.1:0-9157 GCA_040003635.1 Betaproteobacteria bacterium | reverse complement strand
CACGGCCGCCTTGGCCGGGCCGCCGCGCATGTGACCGAGAAATGCGAACGCGACTTGGATGAAGTAGTTGCCCGCCCCGGCCTTTTCGAGCAGCGAGCCGAACAGTACGAAAAGAAAGATGTAGCTCGCCGAAACGCCAATGGCCACGCCGAATACGCCTTCGGTGGACAGCCAGTAATGCGACACCGCCTTCGACAACGACACGCCCTTGTGCTGGATAAGGTCCGGCATGTAGGGGCCGGCGAAGGCATACACCAGCATCAGCACGCCGATGATCGCGAGCGGAGGTCCAACGACGCGACGCGTGGCTTCGATGAGGAGCACCATGCCGGCCAACGCTGTCACGAAATCGAGCTGTGTGGGCTGTCCCGGCCGCGTGGCGAGCTCGCGGTAGAAAAGAAATAGATAAGCACCGCAAAACGCGGCGACAATCGCCAACACCCAATCCTGGACGGGAATGCGCTGCCGCGGGGACGACTTGGTGAACGGATAGGCGAGGAAGGCGAGAAACAACCCGAAGCCGAGATGCAATGCGCGCATCTCGGTATCGTTGAGAATGAAAATATTGAACGTGAACGGAAATGGCGAGGCGTACCACAGTTGCAGCAGCGACCAGACGACGCAGGTCGTCGCGAGCACGGCACGGGCAACCCCGGCGGGCTTGCGCCCTCCGAGGTCAGCCGCCTCGACTAAAGACCGGACGTCGACCGGCTCGGTCACTTGATCCAGCCGCGCTCTTTGTAATAGCGTGCTGCGCCGTCATGCAAGGGCGCGGAAAGGCCGTCGGCAATCATTTGCTCGGGCGTCAGATTGGCGAACGCCGGGTGCAGCTTCTTGAACTCGTCGAAGTTCTCGAACGTGGCCTTGGTGATGATGTATACGACGTCGGCCGGGACCTTGGATGAAGTCACCATCGTGGCGAGCACGCCGTAGGTCTTGGTGGGGTTCGGATTGTTGGCATAAAGCCCCCCGGGGATCGTTGCATAGGCGTAATACGGGCTCTTTTTCACCAGCGCATCGATGGCCGGCCCGGTCAGCGAGACGAGTTGCGCGCCGCACGCGGTGGTCGGGTCCTGGATGTTCGCCGAGGGATGTCCCACGCCATAGAAGAAGCCGTCGATCTTGTTGTCGCACAGCGCCGGCCCGTGCTCGTCGGCCTTCAATTCGGACGCCAGCGAAAAGTCGGCAAGCTTCATGTTGAGCGCGGTGAGGAGCTCTTCCATGGCCGAGCGTGTGCCCGAGCCCGGATTGCCCACGTTGAATCGCTTGCCCTTGAAGTCGCTGAAGGTCTTGATGTTGGCTTCCTTGCGGGCGACGACGGTGAACGGCTCGGGGTGTACGGAATACACCGCCCGCATGTCGCCGTAGGCTTCCTTGAATGGCCCCGTGCCCTTGAAGCCCTGGTACTGGACGTCCGACTGCGCGAGGCCGAAATCGAGCTCGCCGGCCTTGATGGTGTTGACGTTGTAGACCGAGCCGCCCGTGGATTCGACCGAGCAGCGGATGCCGTGCTTGGCGCGATCCTTGTTCACCAGCCGGCACACTGCGCCGCCGACGGCGTAATACACCCCGGTGATCCCGCCGGTGCCGATGGTGACGAACTTCTGCTGCGCCATGGCGACCGATGGGGCGAGCAATGTCGCGGCGAGTGCGAGCCCTGTGGCGAGCAAGCCTCGGGTGCTGCGGCTGCGATGAACGAGCGTGCTGTGTGGCATGTGTTCTTCTCCTTGAGTGAGTCAAAAAGCCGTCAATCGCGAGGGGTCGCGATAGCGGCTGCGTGCGTCGGCACATGTTGCCCGGTGGCCGCGCATCGCGCCGATTGCTCGGGCGCGGCCGGCAGCATGGGATGGTCCTGACGGCTGCGGCGCACCCTGTTGGGCGCCATCGCAGATGGCGGCGGGAATGGATTTGCGCACCGGCATCAGGAGGCGCCTGTCTCCAATGCGGCAGCACCGGCGCTCGCGTTTGCGCCATGGGTCACGGCATCGATCGCGGCATCGACGGCTCCGGCCAGCCGGTCGACGATAAGCTCGATGTCAGTGGACGTGACAATGAATGGCGGCGCGAGCAGAACATGATCTCCGCGGCGGCCATCGATGGTGCCGCCCATGGGATAGACCATGAGACCGCGCGCCATCGCCTCGGCCTTGATGCGGGTGTGCAACCGCAACGCTGGATCGAACGGCGCCTTGGTGCCCCGATCGGCGACGAGCTCGATCGCCATGAAGAGGCCGCGTCCACGTATGTCACCCACCTGCGGATGGTTCCCGAACGCGGTGACCAGGCGCTCGCGCAATACCGCGCCCATGCGCCGAACCGCGCCGAGGAGATCGTCGCGTGCAATGATCTTTTGTACCGCTAACGCCGCAGCGCACGCCACCGGGTGCCCGATGTAGGTGTGCCCATGCTGGAAGAAGCCGGTGCCGCGCGCGATCGCGTCGACGATGCGCTCCTGCACCAGCACGCCGCCGATGGGCTGATAGCCGCCGCCCAGGCCCTTGGCGATGGCCATCAGGTCGGGTACGACATCTTCCTGCTCGACGGCATGCAGGGTCCCGGTGCGTCCCATCCCGCACATCACTTCGTCGGCAATGAGCAGGATGCCATGCACATCGCAAATGTCCCGGATGCGCCGCCAATAGCCCGGCACCGCGGGCGTTGCTCCCAAGGTGGCGCCCACGACGGGCTCGGCCACGAAGGCAATGACATTGCCGGGGCCGAGTTGGTCGATCGCCGCTTCCAGCTCGGTGGCCAGGCGCTCGCCGTAGGCTTGCGGCGTCTCGTCGGGCCGACGATCCCGGTATTCGTAGCACGGCGCAACATGGGTGACATCGATCAGGAGCGGCGCGAACTGCTTGCGCCGCCACGCATTGCCGCCGACGGCGAGAGCGCCCAGGGTGTTGCCGTGATAGCTCTGGCGGCGGGCGATGAAATGCCGCCGCTGGGGTTGGCCCGTTTCCACGAAGTACTGGCGCGCGAGCTTGAGCGCCGCCTCGATCGCCTCCGATCCACCGGAAACCAGATACACGTGCGACATGCCGGACGGCGCCTGCGCGATCAGGTTATCCGCGAGCTCTTCGGCCACCTCGGTAGTGAAAAAACTGGTGTGTGCGTACGCGATGCGATCGATCTGGGCGTGCATGGCGCGTATGACATCCGGATGGCCGTGTCCCAGGCAGGACACCGCAGCACCACCGGACGCATCGAGATATTCCTTGCCCGTGGCGTCCACTACAGTGACCCCGTGACCGCTCACGGCGATCGGCAGGTTGCCCCGCAACTGGCGATGCAGGATATGGGTCATTGGAGTCGAGCTCCGACGAAGTGCCGCGCTGCGCGTGGGGCCGCCGCCCGATCAGGGAGGTGGCGTGCTTTTTCGACCGCCAGCGTACACGGGTTTTACGCTTTGCGCCTCGATTCGGGAGCGCCCACCCGGGAATCGGGCGGGAACTTGAACTTGACGACGACGCCGTACCCGTTCCACCATCGCTCACCCGTCATCTGCGGAGTATCGCCATGCCCACCGAGGACTTCGTCGTCAGCCATGCGCGGGATGCGTCGTTCGAGCGGGGCCCGCGGACCTTCTTCGAATACAGGGATCTCGGCATTGCTCCCGCAACCCGCGGTCAGGTGACCGCCCAGGTGATTCGCGGACTGCCGGGTGCCGCACCGTCGGGCGAGCCCCACCTGCATCGGACGACTTTCCAACTCGTCTATATCCTGAAGGGCTGGATCGAATTCGAGTACGAGGGACAGGGCGTGGTGCGGCTCCTCGCCGGGTCGTGCGTCCATCAGCCCCCGGGTATTCGCCATTGCGAGATCGCTTACAGCGACGACATCGAGATGCTCGAGATCGTGATGCCCGCGGACTTCACGACGGAGACAGTGGAAGCGGTCGAGTGACGATCCCGGTGGCGCGCTGGGCGAAGCTCTCATGCGCGCCGGTTTTGGGCGGTATCAGCGCGACTCTCGCGGCGCAGCCGGCTCCGGGCGCGCCGTTGCCGGAGCTCGAAGGGATCGTCTCCACGCTGCCCGGCGCCGCCGGCATTTTCGCCTGGGTGCTGTTCGGCGCAATTGGCTTTGCTGCGTTTTTCTATGGCCGCAAGATGCTCGCCTGGAAACCCATGGTACTCGGCGTGGCGCTCATGGTGTATCCGTATTTCATTGCCGCAACGTGGGCGTTGTATGCGGTGGGCGCCGCGTTGTGCGTGGCGCTCTTCCTCTTCCGCGATTGAGGTGACCTCCTCTCACTGCGGCGAGTGCGGGCCCCGAAATTCGTGATCGATATGTCGTCGGGCGAAACGCCGATACTCTTTGGCGACGAAACGGCGCCTGAGGGCCGGCTGCCGCGCAGCTTCTATGACCGCGATGCAGTTACCGTGGCCCAGGCATTGCTGGGCAAGCATCTCGTCCACCGATCGGGCGGCACGACGCGGGTCGGTCGCATCGTCGAAGTCGAGGCATATCTCGGTCCACACGATCTCGCGGCGCATTCCGCGCGCGGGCGCACCGCACGCACCGAGGTGATGTTCGGGCCGCCGGGCCACGCTTATGTCTATCTGATCTACGGCATGTACCACTGCATGAACGTGGTGGTCGAGGCCGATGGCCGCGCGGCTGCGGTGCTGCTGCGGGGGCTCGAGCCGGTGCACCATGTCGAAGGGCGCACGCAGGGTCCCGGGCTTCTGTGCCGCGCGATGCATATCAACCGCCGGCACAACGGGCTCGATCTTACGGGTGACGTGCTGTTCGTCGGCGAGCCATTGATCGACTTGCCGATGACCATGGTCAAGCGTCCGCGCATCGGCGTCGATTACGCCGGCCACTGGGCGCGTCGCCTGTTGCGGTTCTATATCAAGGGCAATCGCTTCGTCTCGAAAGCATAACGGTACAACCGCAATGCTTGACTCACCGTCATCGCTGCGAAAGTGACCGCGCTCCCCCGACATCCCTGCGAAAGTGACCGCGCTCCACCGTCATCCCTGCGAAAGCAGGGACCCATTTTGACTTAAGATCGGACCCGTTTTGACTTCGGAAGCGAGCCGGTTTGAAGCTGAGAATATGGATTCCGGCGTTCGCGGGAATGCCATGGAAAAAGATGGCGCAATTTCGATAAACAACGTGTTGACGCCATACAACTAACGGTCCGGAAGCGCTCTGCTAACATCGGCGCGACGCCTCGCTGCCCATGTCCTTTCTGTACCGAGCATGGAGCCTGGCCTGATGCGGAGTGCCAAAGCCCAACATGTCCTCGGATTCCATGACTGATCCCTCGCAGGAGGCTGCGCTCGACGAGATCGCACTGCGCACCCTGGCGCACTACGATGAGAAGGCCGACGACTTCTGGCAGGGCACGCGCGATCACGACGTCAACCAGAACATCGACGCGATGCTACGTCATATCCAGGGCAGGGCGCCGTTTCGCATTCTCGACCTGGGATGCGGCCCAGGTCGAGATCTGCGTGCCTTCACCGAGCGGGGTCATGTTGCGGTCGGCCTCGACGGCTCATCGCGTTTCGTCGCAATGGCGCGCGCGTACAGCGGCTGCGAAGTCTGGCAACAGGATCTTCTGCGTCTCACACTGCCTGCCGGCGAGTTCGATGGCATATTTGCCAACGCCGTGCTGTTTCACGTGCCGAGCCGGGTTTTGCCGCGGGTGTTGACCGAATTGCGCGCGGCCTTGAAGCCGGCAGGCGTCTTGTTCAGTTCCAACCCTCGCGGTCGCAACGAGGAGGGATGGAACCGCGGCCGCTATGGCGCCTACCACGATCTCGAAACCTGGCAGGCGTATGTGACCGAGGCCGGTTTCGTCGCGTTGGAGCACTATTACCGGCCGGCGGGGTTGCCGCTGGAGCAGCAGCCCTGGCTTGCCACCGTGTGGCGTCGCCCCGCGGCCGCGGGTTGACCAAGCCCTCGCTGGTCTTCCGTCGGCGCAGGGTGGCCAGGACCGCAGCCCCCGGCCCAGTTTGTCGGCAGCCCGACCCGTGATAAAAGGAAGTTGCGCCGATGCCGCAGCACTGTGCTGACGGCCGGTGACCCATCTATCGAAAGGGACGTCCCATTGGCCAAGCCCAACTACGAATTCGCCAAACGGCAGCGGGAAATCGCAAAAAAGAAAAAGAAAGAGGAAAAGCTCAAGCGCAAGACAGATACCGGCGCACCTGCGGACGAGACCGAAGGCGCCGTGCCTCCGGCGCCGGAGGAAACTACCCCGTCGTAGACTGGATGGTCCATCGCCCGCCGTGGTGGAGTACCGCATGATCTCGCTGCGCGAAATCGACCACGTGGTGCTGCGAGTGGTGGATCTTGCGCGGGTGCAGGCTTTTTATTGCGACGTACTGGGTTGCCGCGTCGAGCGCGAGCAATGCGACATAGGTCTCGTGCAACTGCGGGCGGGCCGCTCGCTGGTCGACCTGGTTCCCGTGGACGGGGCGCTCGGCCGCGCCGGCGGCGCGCCTCCCGGGCGCGAGGGACGCAATCTCGATCACCTCTGCTTTCGGGTCGACCCCTTCGACGAGGCCGGGATCCGCAGGCATCTGGGCGCGCACGGCGTGGCTGCCGGCAAAGTCGCCATGCGCTACGGCGCCGAAGGGTGCGGTCCGTCGATTTACATCGAGGATCCCGATGGCAACGTGGTCGAGCTCAAGGGACCGCCCGAATTGGCTGGATGAGCCTGCCTCACCGCACGGCGCTGTCATGGAGGCCACGATCAGACGGTTGCTTCCACGTTGTCAATGCCGGCGAATACCGCGCGTACCCGCGTTCCGGGGGGTGCAGGCCGCGCGCCGATGCACGAGCCGGTGGTGATCACCTGGCCCGCACGCAGTCCGCCGCTTCCGCTTCGATTGGCCGCATGATTGGCGAGCCACACGAGGAGGCGGAATACATCTCCGGCCGTATTGCCGCCGGTGATCGTCAACTCCAGGCGCTCATCGAAATAGATTGCCAGTGCGGCCTGGGTCTGATCCACGCGTACGTCCGATGTGCGGCCGGGTCCCACCACCAGGGCGCCGTTGCTCGAGAAGTCCGCGAGCAGCGACGGGCCGTCGATCTTGCGAAAGTTTTCGTAGCGCGAATCCAGCACTTCGATGGTGGCGTGCACGGAGGCAATCGCGGCCACGACGTCCTGCTCGGTGTAGGGCGCGGTCCGCGGCGGCAAGTCGCGCGCGAGCTTGAATGCGAGCTCGGCCTCCACGAGTTGCAAGGGAAACCGTCCCGCCGAAAATACCTGCGGCGAGGGCAGCACCAGCGAGGCAGGCAATGGTCCGCAATTCGGTTCGGCGTCGGGCGAACGGGCTCCCACTTTCCAGCCACCGATCGGACCGAGGGTTCGCATTTGCGCATCCTGGATGGCGTAACTCTCCGCTTCGGACGCCGGGCGCGCGGAGTCCGGCAACGAGATTACATGCTTGCCCATGCGCCGGGCATCGAGCAGGAGGCGGGCGGCAGTGACGGTATCGGTCATGAAGAAGTGCTCCAGTGATGTGTCGTCGAAGTGATCAACCGGGGGTGACGGTGGTGCGCTGGCCCGTGGGCAGGATGAAGGTCAGGCACCATTTCGTTCCTCAATGTCCAGTGATCAGCGCACGCTCCAGTACGCGCACCACATGCTCGGCCTTGCGTCCGCCGCGATATTCCCTGGTGCCGTCGCCGATCTGATGCCGGCAGCTCGTGCCGTCGGCGACGATGAGGGTGTCGTCGCTCGCGGCTCGGATTGCCGGGAGCAATGATAGCTCTGCCATCCGCATCGAGACGTCGTAGTGGCTTGCCTCGTAGCCGAAGCTGCCGGCCATCCCGCAGCAGCTTGTCTCCACCACCTCGACTGCCAAGCTGGGCACCAGGCTCAATACTTCGCGCGTTGCGGTCATCGCATCGAACGCCTTTTGATGACAGTGGCCGTGCAACAGCGCGCGCGTTTGCGGCAACGCCTGCAGCGGCAACCGCAAACGTCCGGCATGGTGCTCGGCGGCCAGGAATTCCTCGATCAGGAAAGCACGCGGTGCGAGCCGGGCTGCGGCATCGCCGAGCCCCATCACCATGAACTCGTCGCGCAAGGTCAGAAGACACGAAGGCTCGAGGCCGACGATCGCCGCTCCGCGCTCGACGTGCGGCAGCAGCGCATCGATCACGCGCCTCGCCTCGCGCTTCGCCTCGTCGACCAATCCCGCGCTGAGATAGGTACGCCCGCAGCACAGCGGGCGTCCGGGTTCCGCGGCCCCGCCCGTGGCGCGCGCAATATGCACGTGATATCCGGCCGCCCTCAGCACGGCGCGCGCGGCCCAGGCGTTTTCCGGCTCGTAATAATTAGTGAAGGTATCGACCAGCAGCACGACGTCGGCGCTGATCGCGTTCGATTCGGCGGCATCCACCGCGCGCAGGAACGTATCGCGCCGCCAGGAAGGAAGTGTGCGTTGCCGGGCGAACCCAAGCCATCGCTCGCTCAACGTGGCCGCGCCAGGCAGGGTGTCGCGAAGATTGGCGAGCCACGGCATGCGCGCGGCCCACGGCGCCCAGCGCGGCAGGTGCGCGATGAGCTTGTCTTTGAGCGAAAGCCCATGCACACGTTGCCATTGATGCAGAAACTCGATCTTCATCTTCGCCATGTCCACCCCGGTGGGACATTCGCGGCGGCAACCCTTGCAGCTCACGCAAAGGTCCAGTGCCTCGCGCACCGGTGTGCTGGCGAAGTCGGGACCGAGCTGTCCTGACACCGCGAGCCGCAGGGTATTGGCGCGACCCCGCGTCAGGTGCTCCTCGTCACGCGTCACCCGGTAGCTCGGGCACATCGTGCCGGCGTCGAACTTGCGGCAATGACCGTTGTTGTTGCACATCTCCACCGCCTTGGCGAAGCCCTGCGCCGGGTCGCCGCCGGTACCGGGAGCGGTGAGGGTATCCGTCGCCGGATCGGCATTCACGTTCCAGGCCGACCAGTCGAGTGCGGTATCCATCGGCAACGAGCGATGCCCGGGTGGATAGCGCAACAACGCGCTATCGTCCATGCGCGATGGACGCACGATCTTGCCCGGATTCATCATTCCGGCCGGATCGAAGAGATCCTTGATTTCGCCGAAGGCACGTGTGAGACGGGGCCCGAATTGCCATGCCACCCATTCGCTGCGCACCAGGCCATCGCCGTGCTCGCCCGAGAACGCGCCCT
>JBDUCE010000446.1:0-2742 GCA_040003635.1 Betaproteobacteria bacterium | reverse complement strand
CCGTCGAGGTTCACAGGCGCGCGGCGGAAGACATCGTCGCCCACCGCGGCGGAAATCGCGTTCAGAACCGACGCGCAACCGGCCGCGACCGGAGGCTCGCCAATGCCGCGCGCGCCAACCGGCGTCTCCGGATCCGGAAGCTCGACCGCCGCCCAAGCCATGTGCGTCGGTGCATCGAGGATGGTCGGCGGTTTGTTGTAATGGAACCGTTTGGCGAGTGCCACGCCGTAGTGCTGGTCGTACACCCACTTCTGGCCGATGGCATGTGAGATCCCCAACATCGAACGTCCGAGGACCTGGCCGCCCAGCGCCGCCGGATGGATGACGGTCCCGACGTCTGCGACGGCGAGGAAATCGACAATGTGGTACGCGCCCGTTTCGACATCCACTTCGACTTCAGCAAAGGACGCGACGAACGACAGCGAACTCCCATCGTGGGGGTACGCGTCGCGTGCCACGCCCATCAGGCCCTGCCCCGCTAGCGCTGCGGCCGACCGCTTGGTAAACGCATTGATGTCCTTGGGCAGCTCGTGGCCGTCGTAGATGCCTCCGAGCTCGATCGCCCGCTGCGCGGCGCGCGCGAGCGTGATGCCGGCACCGCCGCCCTTGCGCGACACGCGCTCGTTGGCCACGACGTAGTCCTCGGGCCGGCCGCCGAGATCCTTCGCGGCGATCTGCTGCAGCTTCGTGATCGCATTGCTCGCCGCGGCATGCGCGGCGCGCGTCATCGCGTGCGTCGTCTGGCTGCCGCCGGACACGCAGCTCCACGGCAGGTTCTTGGACGTGTCGCCCCACGTGATGTCGACCTTGTCCCAGGGCACGCCCATCATTTCCGCCGACACGCGCTGGCAATCGGACCACGATTCGGTGCCAAGATTGCCGATGCCCGTCTGGATGGCCATCCGGCCGTCCGGCTTGATGACAAAGAGCCCGTCGAAGCCGACCGAGCCGGCGCTATACGAGCTGATCGCCACACCACTGCCACGCACCTTCGAGCCCTGGCGCTGCCCGCTCCGGGCTTTGCGTTCATCCCACTTGAAGATCTGCGCGCCCTTATCGAGCGCCTCCTTGATGAAGCAACTGGTCGAATACGCCCGGTCGCCCCGCGCATTCGCCGGGCCGAATTTGGCTTTGCCCGCAGGCGCATTGATCTTGCGCATCTCGACCTGATCGATCCCGAGCTGGCGCGCCGCCTTGGCGATCACCGGCTCCATCAGGACGATGCCCTGCATGCCGCCAGGCTGGCTCTGCGCGCGGCGAGGCGGCGTGTTGGTGATCGCGGTCACGCCTCGCCAGCGCATGGCCTCCGGCTGAAACAGCAGCGACGCGAAGCGGCCGGCCGTGCTGCCGTCGGCGCCCGGGCCGTACGGCCCGCCGTCGACCACGGTGTACATATCGAGCGCGGTGACTCGGCCTTCCTTGGTGAACCCGACCTTCATCCGGCCGTGCAACGCGGGACGCGCGCCGCCGATGCCGTGCTCTTCCTCGCGGCTAACCCGCATCTGCACCGGCGTGCCCGTCTTCTTGGAGAGGAGCGCCGGGATGATATCGGTGACCGACCCCGTTCCCTTGCTCCCGTAACCGCCGCCGCAGTACTCGCTGATGACCACGACGTTCTCCGGCTCCATGCTCAACCAGCGCGTCACCGACATAACAGTCTGCACGACGCTTTGGGTCGACAGGTGAATGAACACCTTGCCGTTCTGCCAATACGCCATCGAGGTGCGACTCTCGAGGCACTGATGGCTGGTGTTCGGCGTCACAAACGTTTCGTCGAGGATGAGCGACGCCTTCTTGAAGCCGGCCTCGATGTCGCCGAACGACCAGGGCGCATCGGTGTCCTTGCCGAGCGGCAGACGACCCGCCTTGTACTCCTCGACCTCTGCGTCCGTCCATTTCAGATCCTGAACCTCCGGAAGCGGCGCCGGCTGGCCCGGCGCTGCGGCAGGACGGATCCAGACGTTCCCCTCCACGCGGGCATTCATCGCACCCGGCAGCAGCGACGCGACCGGATCCACACTGAACGGCAGCGGTTCCCACTGAATCTCGATTTTTCCAATCGCTTCAACAGCCGTCAGTTCATCGACGGCCGCGACAGCTAGAACCGGTTCGCCTTGATAGAGGGGCTCGTTGGTCAGCGCCTTCTCGCTCTTGATGTTGGCTTTGATGACCTGGCCCGCGTCGTTGACCTGATCCTTGGGACCCGGCACATCGTCGGCCGTCAGAATCGCTTTCACGCCGGGCATGGCGAGCGCCGCGCTGGTGTCGATGCTCTTGACACGCGCGTGCGGGTAAGGGCTCAGAAGGAGCCGCGCGAACAGCATCCCCGGCGCGCGGAAATCTTCGGCGTACCGTGCGCGACCGGTGACCTTGGCGCGAAGGTCCGAGGTTGAGTAGTTCTGACCGACCAGCTTCTGTTCAGCCATTTCGGACCTCCACGCAAATACATTTCTACTGGATTGGGATCGCGTCTACGCCTTCGCGACGAGGTCGGGCGTTGTGTAGCTCTGGCCGATCAGTTTGTTCGTCATGACGTCAGCTTCGCATCAATTCAGCGCCGCGCATCATCGCGGTGAGGATCTTGTCGTAGTCCTGACAGCGGCAGAGATTGCCGGAAATGCCGTGCGCCAGTTCCTGCCGCGTGGGATTCGGATTCGTCTTGAGGTATCCGGTGGTCGCCACCACGAAGCCCGGCATGCAGAAGGCGCACTGGAAGCCCTGCTCGTCGATCACGCCCTGCTG